>JAJEBJ010000400.1 GCA_022822575.1 Alphaproteobacteria bacterium
TACGGCCATGCACGACACCTACTTCGTGGTGGCGCACTTCCACCACGTGCTGTCGCTGGGCGCCGTCTTCGCCCTCTTTGGCGGCTTCTACTACTGGATCGGCAAGATGACCGGCTACCAGTATCCCGAATGGGCCGGCAAGCTGCACTTCTGGATCACCCTGATCGGCGTCAACGTCACCTTCTTCCCGCAGCACTTCCTCGGAATGGCGGGCATGCCGCGGAGAGTTCCGGACTTTCCGGATGCCTATGCCGGATGGAACCTGGTGTCCTCCATCGGGTCCTACATCACGGCTGCCGGCATGCTGGTGTTCCTCTACGTGCTCTACTGCGTCTTCGTGGCCAACCGTGTGCGCTGTCCCGCCAACCCCTGGGGCGAAGGGGCCACGACACTGGAATGGACGGTGTCCTCGCCGCCACCCTTCCATACGTTCGAGGATCCTCCCTACATGGGTGCCCCGGCCAGGGCGGGCCACTGACGAAGGGGGCTGGCCCTGACCACGGATATCCAGGCCGCGCACCCGGCTGACACGCTCGCCGCGTCTCCGGGCGATTATGTGGCACTCCTCAAGCCGAGGGTGATGTCGCTGGTGGTGTTCACCGGCGCCATCGGCCTCGTCATTGCCGAGGGAAGTCTCCACCCGTTCCTTGCCGTGGTGGCGCTTCTCTGCATCGCACTGGGCGCCGGCGCCGCAGGGTGCATCAACATGTGGTACGAGCGGGATCTCGACGCCCTCATGCACAGAACCTGGCATCGACCCTTGCCAACGGGCCGGATTGCCGCAACCAGTGCCCTGGAGTTCGGCACGACACTGGCCATCGCCTCGGTCATGATGATGGGCGTGGCGGTCAACTGGATGGCCGCCGGCCTGCTGACCCTCGCCATCGCCTTCTATGTCTTCGTCTACACGGTGTGGCTCAAGCGCCGGACACCCTGGAACATCGTCATCGGGGGTGCCGCAGGCGCCTTTCCTCCGGTGATCGGCGAAGCCGCCGTGACCGGAAGCGTGTCGGCCGCATCGATCGCCCTCTTTGCCATCATCTTCATGTGGACTCCGCCGCACTTCTGGTCGCTCGCCCTCTATCGATCGGACGATTACCGCCGCGCCGGCATTCCGATGCTGCCGGTGACCGCGGGCGCCGGAGCGACGCGCTGGCAGATCCTCGCCTACAGCGTGTCCATGATCCCGGTGTCGATGATTCCCTGGATCATTGGCAGCGCGGGCGCCCTCTATGGTGCGGGAGCGGCCATTCTCTCTGTCATCTTCACGTGCGGCGCCATTGCCATCCTTGTCCGCCGCAACGAGGCATCGGCGCGCTGGATGTTCAGGTACTCCATTCTCTATCTTGCGCTCATCTTCGCTCTCCTTGGCATCGATCACGGGGTGCACTGGTCATGACCGATGCCGATCGCGCCAGGACACAGCGCCGCCGCCGGAGCATCGTGGTCGCTCTCGTGCTCGCCGCGTTCATCCTCGTCATCTACGGCGTCTCGATCATCAGGATGGGCGGCTGAGAGATGAGCAAGCGGACCACCGTCGCAGGGATCGTCGCCGGCATTGCCCTGATGACGGCGCTGACCGTGGCAGCGGTGCCTCTCTACCGTCTGTTCTGTCAGGTGACCGGATTCGGCGGGACACCCGCAACGGCGAATGCCGCCCCCGGATTCAGCGGGGATCCGACACTCGTCACGGTACGGTTCAATGCCGATACGGCGCGCGGACTCTTCTGGGAGTTTCGTCCGCTGCTGAAGGAAGTCCGGACACCGACAGGGGAACAGGTCACGATCTTCTACGAGGCGTTCAACCCCACGGCGAGGGAGATCACCGGGGTTTCAACCTTCAATGTCACGCCTTTGAAGGTCGGCGAGTACTTCGCCAAGATCGATTGCTTCTGCTTCGTCGAGCAGACACTCAAACCCGGTGAGCGTGTGGCCATGCCGGTCACGTTCTTCGTCGATCCGGACATGCTGAAGGACCCGCTGACCGCGGAGGTCCGCAGCATCACTCTGTCCTATACGTTCTTTGCCAGCGACCGGATGGCCGGAATCCCGGGCCAGCTGGCCATGCACACCATGAAAGACGGTCGCACTGCGACCGCACCGTTACAAGGAGAGACCTGATGGCCGATCATTCATCCACGCATCCCTACCATCTGGTCAATCCCAGTCCATGGCCCGCGCTCGGCGCCTTTTCCGCGTTCGTGCTGGCCGCCGGGATGATCGGCATGTTCGACAACCCGGGGCGGTGGTGGATGATCTTTCCGGGACTGGCACTTGCCCTGTCGACCATGTTCTTCTGGTGGCGCGATGTGGTGAGCGAGGCCCAGGTCGAGAAGGCGCACACGCCGGTGGTGCAGATCGGACTGCGCTACGGAATGGCGCTTTTCATCGCCTCCGAGGTGATGTTCTTCCTCGCCTGGTTCTGGGCCTATTTCAACGCCGCCCTCTTTCCGACCATCCAGATGGGCGGAATGTGGCCGCCGGAGAATGTCCTCACGTTCGATCCCTGGGATCTTCCCTTCATCAACACGCTGGTGCTGCTGACCTCGGGCACCACCGTCACGTGGGCTCACCATGCCCTGAGGGAAGGCAAGCGCGATCAGTTGATCGCAGGACTGTGGGTCACGGTGGTGCTCGGCATCACCTTCACGGCCTTCCAGATCGTTGAGTATGTCGAGGCGCCGTTCGCCTTCACCGGCGGGATCTACGGTTCCACCTTCTTCATGGCCACCGGATTCCACGGGTTCCACGTCATCGTCGGCACCATCTTCCTCAGTGTCTGCCTGGTCAGGGCCTGCAAGGGCCACTTTACCCCGCAGCAGCACTTCGGGTTCGAGGCGGCCGCATGGTACTGGCACTTCGTCGATGTCGTCTGGCTCTTCCTGTTCTGCTGCATCTACTGGTGGGGTGCGGGCGAAATCGCTCCGCACTGAGGACGGCGCCGGAGACCTCAGGTGCCCGGGCGAGTCCTGCTGTCCTGAACCGGACGGCGCCGGTCAGGCCATGTGGGCGCCACCGTTGATGGAGAGAGTCGAGCCGGTGATGAAACCGGCATTGTCATCGGCGAGAAAAAGGACGCAGCGGGCCACTTCTTCCGGCTGAGCCACCCGGCCCACGGGAATGCCGGAGATGATGCGCTGCATCATCGCTTCGCTGACATGGGCAATGAGATCGGTGTCGACATAGCCCGGCGCGACGGCATTGACGGTAATCCCCTTGGAAGCACTCTCGAGGGCCAGCGCCTTGGTCAGGCCAAGCATGCCCGCCTTGGCGGCCGAATAGTTCGACAGTCCCAGCATGCCGGCCTGGCCGTTGACGGAACTGATGTTGATGATCCGTCCGAATCCGCGGCTGCGCATGCCGCCGATGACCGCGCGGCACATGTGGAAACATGAACTCAGGTTAACGTCCACGACCCTCGACCAGTCATCGTCCGCCATCTTGTGAAGGAATCCGTCGCGCGACGTGCCGGCGTTGTTGACCAGGACATCGATGCCGCCGATCTGCTCCTCGACGAGCGCCACGCCCTGCTGGCAGGCATCGTGGTCCGAGACATCCCAGCGGAATGACGGAATGTTCGTCCGTGACGTGAACTCGCGGGCAGCATCGGCGTTGCCGGAATAGCTCACGGCGACCGAGTAGCCGGCGGCGGTGAGCGCTTCAGCGATGGCGGCGCCGATACCGCGGGTGCCGCCAGTGACGAGAGCGTTCCTGGTCATGATGGCATCACCTCCTGATCCCTCGCGCTTCAGCGCTCGACACACATGGCGATTCCCATGCCGCCGCCTATGCACAGGGTCGCGAGTCCCTTCCTGGCATCGCGCCGTTGCATTTCGTGCAGCAGGGTGGTGAGCACACGCCCTCCCGATGCTCCAATGGGATGGCCGATGGCGATGGCGCCGCCGTTGACGTTGACCTTTTCCGGATCGAGTCCGAGATCCTTGTTGACGGCACAGGCCTGGGCCGCAAAGGCCTCGTTGGCCTCCACGAGATCGAGATCGGCGGTCTCCCATCCGGCCTTGTCAAGCGCCTTGCGGCTGGCCGGTATGGGACCACTGCCCATGATGGCAGGATCGACACCGGCATGGGCCCAGGAGCGGATGGTTGCCATGGGACGCAATCCGCGCCGTTCAGCCTCCGCGGCGCTCATCAGGACAACTGCGGCAGCACCATCGTTGATACCGCTCGCATTGCCGGCCGTCACCGTGCCCTCCTTCTCGAAGGCGGGACGCAGCTTGGCGAGGTGACTGATCTCGACTCCGTGACGGATGTATTCGTCATCGGTAACGACGGTGTCCCCCTTGCGCGTGGTGATGGTGACCGGGACGATTTCATCGGCGAACCTGCCTGCCTTCTGGGCTGCCTCGGCGCGATTCTGGCTCGTGACAGCGAACTCATCCTGGTCTTCCCGCGTGATCTGCCAGCGGCGGGCGACGTTTTCCGCGGTCACACCCATGTGGTAGCCGTTGAAGGCGTCCCACAGGCCGTCCTTGATCATGGTGTCGATCATCCCGGCATCGCCCATCTTGGTGCCATTGCGCAAATGGATGCAGTGGGGAGCCCGGCTCATGCTTTCCTGGCCGCCGGCAACGACGACGCGTGCATCGCTCCCGGCAATCTGCTGGGCGCCGACGGCCACCGCACGCAGGCCAGAGCCACACAGCTGGTTGAGACTCCATGCCGGGCTCTCGACCGGGATGCCGGCGCCGATCGATGCCTGTCTGGCGGGGTTCTGACCCTCGCCGGCCTGCAGGATCTGGCCCATGATGACCTCGTCGACGTCGCCTGGTTCCACGCCGGAACGTTCCAGAGCGCCCGTGATGGCGACCCGGCCCAGATCGTGGGCATCCTGGCTGGCAAGGGCGCCGTTGAAGGAGCCGACGGGTGTTCTCGCTGCGGCAACAATCACGACATCGGTCATGACGGGGACTCCCCTGATGGCTGACGCTCTCTTGTGCCACAGGTCCGGCAATCGAGTCGAGTAACGACGCATACAGAGCCGGGCTCCGGCCCGTCACATGGTGCGCAAGCCCGGTGTTTCGCAGGATTTCTCCGGTCGCGGCGGGATCACCCCGACGGCAGCTGATGACGCCCCCTTGTCGTTCAGCCTTCGGGTCCGAATGTCGCATTCTCCGACCACCACAACGGGACCTTGATGCTGTCTGACGTGAGCGGCCCCTTTCCTTCCGAAACCTGGCGTGCGGTGTCGTATCCGGACTGGGCATAGCGGACGATGCCGATACCGCTGTCGGTGGTCATGGCCGCCTCGATGCGCATGGCGCTCTCCGCCGTTCCGTCGGCAATGATGGTGGCACCGGTGTGATGGGACACGCCCATCGTGCCGTTGGCCTGAATGGAGACGAGATCGGCCATGGCCGCGGTGTTGAGCAGGGCATTGAGAAACGGCCAGTCCGAAATGCTGTCGGAGCCGTCCTTCATGGTCTCGGTCTCCATGGCCGGATTGGCGATGGACCCCGCATCGAGGTTGTCCCTCGAGAAGGCGATCGGCCCCTCGACGTCTCCACTGCCAACGAGCCCGTTGACGGCCAGGGCGAAGTCCTTCCGCTGCCCGAAACCCATGAAGCAGACTCGCGCCGGAAGTCCCTCGACGGGAAGATGCTTGCGCGCAAGCGGAATCCAGCGCTGCGTGACAGGACACTCGGGGAACATCTCCAGCGCCAGGTCATCAAGCCGGTCACGATCCGCCGTCGATCCTGATATGCAGGTCCAGCGAAAGGGGCCCCTGCCGAGTTCGAAGTACCGGGGGCGCCAGTATGCGGAGACAAATCCCGGGTAACCGAAGGCCTCGTCCTGGTCCATGCCGGCATCGAAGGCTTCCTTTCGGGCAAAGGTGCCGAACTCGAAGACTTCGCACCCGCGATCGCGGAAGCGGTTCATTGATGTCACGATGCGCTTGATCGAATCCCGGGCGTACTCCAGGTAGATGGTGCGGGATTGCGCGCGAATGCCTGCTGCTCGTTCCGGCGAGAGACCGGAGGGAATAACGGCGAAGGGATCGTGAAACGGGCACATCTCCGTCACGATGTCGGGAAGCCAGTCCTTCGAGATGGCCTCTTCACAGACATCCACCATGTTGCCGCAGATGACGATCGAAAGAGGTTCCCTTGCCGCGGCCGCCCTGCGGGCTAGTTCGATTGCCGAGGCAAGGTTGTCCGCCTCGACGTCGACCCAGCCGTCCTGCAGCCGTTGCTTCACGACGTCCTCTCTGACCTCGACGATGACCGAGATGCCGCCGTGCATGGTCATGGCCCTGGGCTGGGAGCGACCCATGCCGCCGAGCCCCGCGGTGAAGAAGATGCGGCCACGAAGATCGCCGTTCCATCGGTTGTCCGCGATCGATGCAAGGGTCTCGAAGGTCCCTTCCACCACGCCCTGGCTTCCGATGTATTCCCAGGGACCGGCGGTGTAGGACGAGAAGGTCGTCAGGTTGCGGTCCATGAGGTCGTAGAACTTCGGCCAGTCCGCCTGGATGACATTGGAGAGCGCCATGACGACACGCGGTGCCAGCCGGTGTGTCCGGAAAACCGCCACCGGCATGCCCGCCTGGATGGCGAGAGTCTCGTCATCCTCAAGGCTCTTCAGGGCCTCGACGATCGCATGAAAGCTCTCCCAGTTCCGCGCCGCCTTTGCGATTCCGCCATAGACGATGAGGCGTGACGGGTCTTCCGCGTTCTCGAGGTTGTTTTCCAGCATGCGCAGCAGGGATTCCTGCTTCCATCCCTTGCAACGCAACCGGTGTCCGCGCTCCGCCCTGACATGCTTGAAGACATCTGCCGGCATGACCGCCCTCCACCCCTGTTGTGCGAGTGTGCCATTGATGCGCCCCGCGCGCGATTTCCGGAATGTCTTCCGAAGCGCATTGCCTGCAATGACATCAGGCATCGAACAACTGTCGCAACCGGGCGCCTCGCAGGACGAGGTACGTTCACAAAATTGCTCTTGGCAAAAGAATCATTGCCAAAACATTCTTTGCGATTCAGTCAGCGGCATCTCGCTGCAAGGAAGAAAGCGCATACCCGGCGTTGTCGCTCAGGCCGTCGTCGGCGACAACGGGCTGTATCTGCCGCCCAGGGTGTGTGCTGCGAGCAACAGCGTGGCCGGGATCGTCTTCAGTGTCAGGAGGGTTCAGTCGAGGGCGGTGAGCCAGGAGAGTACGGGCTGCCAGAGCGTGGCAAGCGAGCTGCGGCCGGCAACCATGCCGACGTGGCCGGCGTTGGGTTCGATCCTGGTAGCGTGCGGGACGAGGTCCGCCAGGGATCGCGCGGAGTCCGGGGGAACGATGCGGTCGCGTGCCGGCAGGGCGACAAGGACGGGAGTATCGAGGGCAGCAGGATCGATGGTCCGATTGAGCGAGATCCAGTTTCCCTTCGCCGGCAGGTTGTCCCGGTACCAGCCGTGCAGGCACTCGGCGGCAACACCGGAGACGAGCGGGACGCCGTCATTGAGCCAGTCCTCCAGGGCCACGAAGGTGCGTGCCTGGACGCTGTCGGGATCGAGTCGGGCGAAGGCGCGGAACCTGGTTTCCACGTGGCCGGGCTGGATGGAGGCAAAGAGCGCTTGGATGACGTCCACCGGCACCGGTGGCGCCGCGGGGCGGGACGCGAGGGCGGCCACGGCGGCCAGCGGAGCATTCCAGGAGATGGCGCCGGCATGGAAGTCCCAGGGGGTGGCGAGGAGGACAAGGCCCCTGACGCGATCCGGACGGGCGAGGGCGCCCGAGAGGGCGATGAGGCCTCCCATGCAGTAGCCGAGAACCGGCACGGCGGCGCCGGCGATGGCCGTGGCGGCCTCGAGTGCCGGAAGGAGCCGGTGGGTGATGTAGGCGTCGAGGCCGAAGCGGGTTTCCGTGTCGCCGGGTTCGCCCCAGTCGAGCAGGAGCGGTCGCGCCCCGTTCCTGCTCAGCCATGAACAGAACCCTTCCTGCGGACCGAGGTCGAGGATATATGACCGGTTGATGAGGGAGGGGACCAGGAGGAGGGGCCGGCCGGTGCCGCCGTAGTCGACAAGTGTCGTCGATCCGCTGCGCCACAGCACGTCTCGTGTCGGAGCGGAACGTCGCCAGGGATGCTCGTGGTAGGCACGCACGCCGGCGATGAAGGATCCGAGCCGGCGGCCGGCCTCGGCGCCGACGACTGCGGCAAAGGCGTCGGCGTCAACCTCGTGAAGGGCCTGGCTCAGCCGTTTCGCCTGCGGAGCGACACTGCTGTTCCAGGAGATCAAGCCGTTTCTCGCAGCGAGCGATGCGGCTGGCGAGGTCGTCAAGACGCTTGCCGAGAGTGCGAGATGCATCGGCAGTGGCCGCGGTCCCTGTCGCGTCATGCGACAATCCCGCAAGCCACGTGGTAGTCCACTCGGCCAGCGCCGGGTCGGACAACGTCGTGGCGAGATGTTCCTGCCAGAGTTCGACGAAATCCCTGGCGAGGTCCTCGAGATCCTGCCGGTCCTTCATGGTGGCGATGATGGCACCTTTCGGACCATGCAGCCATGCCGCAGTGCAACAAAGTCTGGCCGGGGGCCGCACTCGGGTTCATACTGACGTCCTCCAGGAGGAAGGCCCGAAGACGATGGCGAAAGCCAGAAACCGGCAGGCAGGGGATACGGTCGTCATCAAGAAGTACGCCAACAGGCGACTCTACAACACCGCGACCAGCAGCTACATCACCCTCGAGCAACTCGCCCGCATCGTGAAGGACGGCACGGACTTTGTCGTTCAGGATGCGAAGAGTGGCGAGGACATTACCCGTGCGGTGCTGACACAGATCATCGTCGAGGAAGAGTCGAAGGGAGCCAACCTGCTGCCGATCAGCTTCCTCAAGCAGCTGATCGGCTTCTATGGGGACAGCATGCAGACATTCGTGCCACGCTATCTCGAGCTCAGCATGGAGAGCCTGGCGAAGAACCAGGAACAGGTGCGAGACATGGTCTCGCGCACCTTCGATCAGATGTTTCCGGCGCCGACGGATGCCGTTGACGGCATGGTCAGGAACAACATGGCCATGATGCGCCGCACCATGGAGATGTTCTATCCCGAAGCCGACCAGCCACCGGCCGACAGGACGCCGGACCGCAACGAGGACATTCGCACCCTCCAGGAGCGCATCGACAGTCTACAGAACCAGCTTGACCGGATCTCCCGGGAGAATTCGTGACGCAACACGTGGCCGGCGCCGCGGGCGATGGTTCAGGCGATTGTCTTCAGGGTTGATCCGATGGTCTCGAAGATCTGGTCCACGTGGCTGTGTTCCGCGATCAGCGGTGGCGAGAGCGCGATGGTGTCGCCGGTCACGCGGATCAGCACACCGTCGTCGAAGCACTTGTGGAACGTCTCCATGGCGCGGGCGGTCGGCTGACCGGGTCTCGGTTCAAGTTCGATCCCTGCCATGATGCCGATGTTCCGGAGATCGATCACGTGGTGTCCGCCCTCGAGGGACCACAGGGCGTCCTGCCAGTAGCCGGCAAGGTCCCGGGCCCTTTCGAAGAGCCCCTCTTCGCGATAGAGGTCGAGGGTCGCGATGCCAGCTGCTGCGGCCAACGGGTGGCCCGAGTACGTGTAGCCGTGGAACAGCTCGATACCGGCCGATGACCCCGCCATGAAGGCGTCGTGGACCTTCTTCGAGCAGATGACGGCGCCCATGGGAACGGTGGCGTTGGTGAGCCCCTTGGCCGTGGTCATCATGTCGGGCATGACATCGAAGTGCTCGCTGGCAAAGCTGGCGCCCAGTCGTCCGAATCCGGTGATGACCTCGTCGAAGATGAGCAGGATGTCGTGCCTGTCGCAAATCTCCCGCAGGCGCTTCAGGTAGCCCTTCGGCGGCACCAGGACACCGGTGGATCCGGCGACCGGTTCGACGATGACCGCGGCGATCGTCGATGCATCGTGGAGCGCCACGAGGCGCTCGAGATCGTCAGCCAGGTGGGCGCCCCACTCGGGTTCCCCCTTCGTCCAGGCCTGGTGCTCGTGATCGTGGGTATGGCGGATGTGGTCGACGCCGGCGATCAGGCTGCCGTAGAACTGCCTGTTCTTGACGATTCCGCCGACGGACGTGCCACCGAAATTGACCCCGTGATAGCCGCGCTCGCGGCCGATCAGGCGAAACTTCGATCCCTTGCCCCTGACGTTGTGATAGGCCAGCGCGATCTTGAGCGCGGTGTCCGCGGATTCCGATCCCGAGTTGGTGAAGAACACGTGATCGAGATCACCCGGCGCCAGGTCGGCGAGTCGCTTGGCGAGTTCGAAGGGAGCGGGATGGCCGAGCTGGAAGGTCGGCGCGAAGTCCATCTTGTCCGCCTGCGCCTTGATGGCCTCGGCGATGCGGGTGCGTCCATGACCGGCATTGCAGCACCACAGGCCCGCGGTGCCGTCGAGAATCTTCCTGCCGCCGGGCGTCATGTAGTGCATGTCCCGGGCGCTTGCCAGAAGGCGCGGCGAAGACTTGTAGTCCTTGTTCGAGGTGAACGGCATCCAGAACGATTCGAGATCGTTGGGCAGATCGGGGTAGTTCAGTTCATCCATCATGCATTCCTCAAGGGCAGGGCAGCGACTATAGACCACGCTCATGCGGGCGCAAACCGGCAGACGCGTTGACGTGTCCGGCCGGTGGACCAATACTTTGTGCAGGTGCGAAGGAAGCGGTTCATGACGGAGTTTCCAGAAGCCTGGCACGCCCAGGCCGGAAAGGAACTCAAGGGCGGTTCCGCCGAGGATCTCGTCAGGGAGACGGCCGAGGGAATCGCCGTCAAGCCACTCTACACCGAGGCGGATCTCGAGACCCTTGGCCATGCCGCCACCCTGCCAGGACTCTTTCCCTATGTGCGTGGTGTGCGCGCGACGATGTACGCCAACAGGCCATGGACCATCCGCCAGTACGCGGGATTCTCGACCGCCGAGGAATCCAACACCTTCTACCGACAGGCCCTGGCAGGCGGGCAGAAGGGTCTGTCGGTCGCCTTCGATCTCGCAACCCACCGCGGCTACGACAGCGACCATCCAAGGGTGGCCGGTGATGTCGGCAAGGCGGGCGTGGCCATCGACACCGTCGAGGACATGAAGATCCTGTTTGACGGCATCCCCCTCGACGGGATGTCCGTCTCGATGACCATGAACGGGGCCGTCCTGCCGGTGCTCGCCATGTTTATCGTGGCGGCCGAAGAGCAGGGCGTCGCCCCCGAACGCCTGACCGGGACCATCCAGAACGACATCCTCAAGGAGTTCATGGTCCGCAACACCTACATCTATCCGCCGGCGCCCAGCATGCGCATCGTCGCCGACATCATTGCCTGGTGTGCGACGTCGATGCCCCGCTTCAACTCGATTTCGATCAGCGGCTATCACATGCAGGAAGCGGGAGCGACGGCGGTCCAGGAACTCGCCTACACGCTTGCCGACGGGGTCGAGTACGTGCGTGCCGCCCGTGACCGCGGTCTCGACATCGACACCTTCGCGCCCCGGCTTTCCTTCTTCTTCGGCATCGGCATGAACTTCTTCATGGAGATTGCCAAGCTTCGTGCGGCGAGGCTGTTGTGGGCCCGGCTCATGGAACCCTTCAACCCCCGGAATCCGCGGTCGGCGATGCTGCGCACCCACTGCCAGACCAGCGGCGTGTCCCTGACCGAACAGGATCCCTTCAACAACATCGTGCGCACCACCGTGGAGGCCATGGCGGCCGTGCTCGGAGGCACCCAGAGCCTCCACACCAACAGCTATGACGAGGCCCTTGCCCTTCCCGGTGACGAGGCAGCCCGCATTGCCCGAAACACGCAGCTGATTCTCGCCGGCGAAACCGGCATTCCCCATGTCGTCGATCCTCTCGGTGGCAGCTACTTCGTCGAATCGCTTACCGCCTCTCTCGTCGAGGTCGCTTCCGCCCTGATCGATGAGGTCGAGGAACTCGGAGGCATGACGCGCGCCATCGAGGCGGGCCTGCCGAAATTGCGCATCGAGGAAAGCGCGGCGCGCCGCCAGGCGCGAATCGAGCGCGGCGAGGATACGGTGGTGGGGGTCAACCGCTACCGGAACGAGGCGGAACCGGAGGTCGACATTCGCGAGATCGACAACACCGCGGTGCGCGTTGCCCAGATCCGGCGCCTCGAAGAGGTGCGCAGGAGCCGTGATGAGAAGGCGGTGACGTCGGCTCTCGATGCCCTTGTCTCCGGTGCCGGCGGCGACGGAAATCTCCTTGAGCTCTCCATTTCCGCGGCAAGGGTGCGGGCCACGCTCGGCGAAATCTCCGATGCCCTGGAAGGCGTCTTCACCCGGCACAGCGCGGTGCTGCGGCCGGTTTCCGGGGTCTATGGCGCTGCCTGGCAGGGGGCAGCAGAGTTTGGCGAGGTGAGGGCGCTTGTCGACGCCTTCTCCAGCGAGGAGGGACGGCAGCCGCGCATGCTTGTCGCCAAGCTCGGCCAGGACGGCCATGACCGGGGTGCCCGGATCATTGCCAGCGCCTTTGCCGATCTCGGATTTGACGTCGACATCGGCCCTCTCTTCCAGACTCCCGCAGAAGCGGCGCAACAGGCCGTGGAAAGCGATGTCCATGTCATCGGCGTTTCCACCCAGGCGGCAGGTCACCGGACCCTTGTGCCGCAGCTTGTCGCTGCTTTGGCGAAACTCGCCGCAACGGACATTCAGGTCGTGGTGGGCGGCGTGGTTCCGCCACAGGACCATGCCATGCTCCGCGAAGCGGGGGTGTCGGCCATATTCGGTCCCGGAACACACATTCCAGCAGCAGCGGCACAGGTTCTCGAACTCATCCGTTCGCAACGCCAGGCCGCCTGAGCGGGACGGCCTTCCTTGATCGCCGAAGCCCTGAAATCCGGTGACCGCCGGGCCCTTGCCCGTGCCATCACCCTGGTGGAGTCGACGCGTGCCGAAGATGAAGCGGCTGCCTCGCGGCTCTTT
The DNA here is from genome assembly GCA_022822575.1 of Alphaproteobacteria bacterium. GTDB lineage: Bacteria > Pseudomonadota > Alphaproteobacteria > SP197 > SP197 > SP197. The sequence continues at coordinate 12,917 of JAJEBJ010000400.1, forward strand.
GATGATCTGGCCCACGTGGCGCCGGCACGCCGGCGCATCGGCATTTCCGGCGCTCCCGGTGTCGGCAAGTCCACCTTCATCGAGGCGTTTGGACTGAAGGCCCTCGATGAGGGCTGGCGGGTTGCCGTCATCACCATCGATCCTTCCTCGATGAGGAGCGGCGGTTCCATCCTCGGCGACAGGACCAGGATGGAGCGCCTGTCGCGCCACGCCGGAGCGTTCATTCGCTCATCACCCGCCCGCGGCACTCTCGGCGGCGTGGCGCGGCGCACAAGGGACGTCATCCGCCTCGTGGAGGCCGCAGGCCATGATCTCGTGATCGTCGAAACCGTCGGCGTCGGCCAGTCGGAGGTGGCCGCGTCGGCCATGACCGACATGTTTGTCGTACTCATGGCGCCCGGTGCCGGCGACGGGCTTCAGGGAGTCAAGCGAGGCATCATGGAACTGGCCGACCTCGTGGTCGTCAACAAGGCGGATGGCGATCTTGCCGGACTGGCGCGCCACATGATGGCGGATTTTCGCCAGGCGCTCTCGCTCCTGCGCCCGGGACGGTCTTTCTGGACCACGCGCGTGATGCCCTGTTCAGCACTCACAGGGGACGGTCTCGATGATGTGCGGGGCGCCATCGATGAATGGTTCGACGCCGCCAGCCCTCACCTCGGTGAGGACCGCCGCGCGCAGGCCGCAGAGGCCATCAGGAACGAGGTCGCCGATCTCCTCCTGGCGCGACTGATGTCCGGGAACAGCAACAGCGACCCCTCACGGGCACTCGCAGACGACGTTGCCTGCGGACGCCTGTCGCTACGGACCGCCGCAAGGAAGATCCTCGACAATCCTTGAACGGGGCTGCGCTGGGCATTCCGCCCGTCCGATGCTCCGGATGCGGTCGATCATCCGTGTCATTCCCCTGGTTCCGGGTGATCTCGATCTCTGCGTGGCAGATCGCGCGGCGCGCACTGTAGTGGCGACTGAATCGTTCGATCCTCGCAAGGACCGCGATGGCTTGGCAGCGAGAGTTTCTACGGTTCTTGATCTGCTGAATCGATCAGTCTTTCGAAGCGGTCATCAAAGGCAGGTGTGTGAAGCAGGACAAGGCACGCCGTTTCCTGAGTATGGTTCTGGTAGGAGAATCTTTCGCCACGTCGCACTAGACACGCATCCCCCTCATTCAGGGTCGCAACGTCGTCGCCAATGGTGAAAGATACGGCTCCTTGAGCAATGAGATAGAGCTTCTCCGATCTCTCCGAATATGCCGCAGGATGGCCGCCCTGAGGCGGCACAGTAACGACTGCCAGCGACGTTTTGCACTCGATGGAACTGGTGTAGTCCTTGATTTGAAGACCACAGAACTCCAACGCGTGCACAGTTTGCCCCTTCAGGAACATGTGAGAGTCCCACCAGTTTTCCATACGGCTTGAGGTGCCCCCTGGGCCGACGAAGCAACAGGGCTCATGGATCACTCTACTCGGGGCGGCCAGGCAACAACAATGCCGACAGGCAAGTGCGGTGATGCGGGCACTTTGCGACGTCCTTGACGCTGTGCGTCTTCACCGTCGTCAAAGACGACTCCTGGGCCGGCTGTGGCCCTCTGTACGTCGGATCTTGGGCTGGTGCGCCACCCGGGAAGGAGCGGCCTTCGCAGGTTGCCGCCGAGTGCTGTCTCGCAGGGGATGTGTGAGTGAATGGCGCCCGGCCGCGGAAGGCGCGCCTCTGCGTCACTCCACGGCCCTGGCGGCAATTTCGGATCGTCAATTGGCTATGTTAGCACCGAAGATACGTTCGGTGGTGTTGCTGATACGATAGGCGTCGTCTTCGATGGCGTCCGGGAGGGATTATGATGGAAGTGAGTCACGAAGCACGCCGCATCCACGAATCGTCGATCGTGATCGACACGCACGTCGATACCGTGGTGCGCTGGATCGATCTCGACGAGGACCTCGGCGTCGAGACCGGCAACGGCTACATGGATTTGCCGCTCATGAAGCGGGGCAATCTCACGGCATCCTTCTTTGCCTGCTGCGTCGGCTTCCACCATGTCGCCAGGGGCACGGCGATCCGTCGCGCTCTCGACATGATCGACGGCGTCAAGGAGATCTGCCGGTACTATCCGGATGATGTCGAGGTGGCCCTTGGCGCTTGTGACGTACGGCGCATTGCCGCAGCGGGCAGGCTCGCGGTGATCATCGCGATCGAAGGCGGGCATGCGATCGACGACGATCTCAGGGTTCTGCGCCAGTATTTCGATCTGGGCGTGCGCTACATGTCGTTGACCCATTTCAACACGCACGGCTGGGCCGATTCTGCCACCGATGTGGCGCGCCACGACGGGTTGAGCCCGTTGGGCCGCGACGTTGTCGCGGAGATGAACCGGATGGGCATGATGGTCGATGTCTCGCATGCCTCCGACAAGGTGTTCCGGGACGTGCTCGAGATGACGAATGCGCCCGTCATGGCCTCGCACTCGTCGATGCGTGCCCTGGTCGATCATCCCCGCAACATGTCCGACGACATGGTCCGGGCCGTTGCGGCGAACGGCGGCATCGTCTGTGTGACGGCATGGCCCGAGTACATTTCGCGGCGCTACTGGCAGGGGCTCGAGGATGTTGCCGACCGCCGTGCGGGACGCGGCGGCGCCAATCGACGACAGAGCGCATCGGGCTCGACATCGGCAATCTCGGACCTGATGGCGATGGTGAGCGGTGACGGCACCAGCGGCTACAACGTGCTGGTTGATGCGGAGATCCCGTTTCCGTCACTCGACGACCTGCTGGCTCACATCGATCACGCGGTCGAGGTTGC
>JAJEBJ010000445.1 GCA_022822575.1 Alphaproteobacteria bacterium
GCCGACGCGCTGGCCGACGGCTTCGGGGTCTACACGGAACTCGTCGGCATCAAGAGTCGTGGAACCGTGAGGTTGCGTTCGGCCGACCCGCAGGAACTGCCGCGGTTCCGCTTCAACTTTCTCGCCGAGGAGCGCGACCGCGCCACGTTCCGCGCCGGTACCGGCCTGATCCGGGACATCGTGTCGCAGCCGGCATTCGACGGCCTGCGGGGGCGCGAGATCGATCCTGGCGCGAGCGTGACGTCGCCAGCCGACATCGACAGGTGGGTGAGCGGAAGCATCGGCATCACACACCATCTCGCCGGCACCTGCCGCATGGGTGCGCCCGATGATCCGCGTTCCGTCGTCGGTCCCGATCTCCGGTTGCTGGGTCTCGACGGTCTTCGCATAGCCGACAACTCGATCATGCCCCGTGTCACCAGCGGCAACACCCATGCCCCGGCGATCATGATTGGCGAAAAGGCCAGCGATCTCATCACTAGCGAGCGCAACGTTCCATGACACTCGACCGTCGATTCCCCTCGATTCATGCGATGCAGGAGTGCGCGGCCCGGCGTGTGCCGCGCTTTGCCTTCGGCTACATGGAGGGAGGAATCGACAGGGAAGTCTGCCTTGCAGCCAACATCGATGCCCTGCGCAGGGTCGTCCTCGCACCCCGGGGGATTGTCGACGAGGCCTTCGAACCGGATCTCTCCGTCACCCTGTTCGGTCGCACCTGGCCGCTTCCCATGGCTCCCGCCCCGATGGGGCTGACGGGGCTGATGTGGCCGAATGCGCCGGCGCTCATCGCGCGCGCCGCCATCGGTCATGGCCTGCCTGTGTGCCTGAGCAGTTTTGCCACCATGTCCGTCGAGGAGATCGGCGCCATCGCCGGGAGCAATCTCTGGTTCCAGCTCTATTGCACCGTGGATCCCGCCATCGAGAACGACATCGTGGACCGGGCAGAAGCCGCCGGCGCCTCGGTGCTCATCGTGACGGTCGATGTCCCCACCCGCACCCGGCGTGAACGCGACATCGCCAGCGGCCTTTCCGTGCCCCCGCGGTTCGATCGCACGACGCTCATGAACATCGTCGCCCGCCCTGCCTGGGCCCTGGCCATGATGCGCGCCGGCATCCCTCGGCTCCGTACGCTCGAGCGCTACCTGCCGAAGCGTCTGCCTCTGTCGGCAATGGGGGAGCATCTGGCGAGCATGACGGACGGCCGGGTGACCGCCGGAAAGATCGAACGGCTGAGGGAACGCTGGAAGGGCGCCATGATCGTCAAGGGACTCCTCTCCCCCGACGATGCCGTGCGGATGCGTGATATGGGCGTTGACGCCGTGGCGGTCTCCAACCATGGCGGCCGCCAGTTCGATGCGGCCCCGGCTCCGGTCGAGGTGCTGCCGGCCATCCGCAGGGCCGTCGGCGCCGACTATCCCCTGCTGGCCGACGGTGGCGTGCGCTCGGGGATTGACGTCGCCCGCATGATCGCCTGTGGCGCCGACTTCGTTCTCATGGCGCGCGCAATCGCCTACGCGGTTGCGGCTGGGGGCGAGGCCGGGGTGGAACATGCCATACGCATCATCCGGGCAGACCTGAGGCAGGCGATGATGCAGGCCGGAACGCCGCGCCTCGATGACCTGCCCTCGCGCCGGGCGACGGGGGAACTCCGCAACGCGTGAAAGGTCAGTTGTCGTGGACGCCGCCTTCGGCCTTGCGGCGGGCGACAAAGGCCTCGAGTTCCTCGCGGATCGCCGGATCGAGAGGCGGCTCCTGGAAGTCCGCCAGAAACTGCTTCCAGATGCGGTTCGCGCGTCGGCTGGCGTCAGGGCTTCCCGCCTCGACCCATGTCTCGAAGTTGCGCCAGTCCGAGAGAAGCGGCGCATAGAAGGCGGTCTCGTAGCGCTCCAGGGTGTGGCCGGTTCCGAAGAAGTGTCCGCCCGGACCGACGTCCGCCATCGCCTCCATGCCGATTTCGGCATCGTTGACGACGATCGGCTCCATGATCTCGAACATGCCCTGGATCATCTCGGCATCGACGATCATCTTTTCGAAACTGGCCACCAGGCCACCCTCCATCCAGCCGGCTCCGTGATGGATGAGGTTGCCGTGGGCGAGGAAGGCCGCCCACAGGGACATGCCGGTCTCGTAGGCCGCCTGGGCGTCGACCGCGTTGGAGGCGCTGACATTGCTGGTCCTGAAGGGAATGTTGTAGTGGCGCGCCAATTGTCCGCTGGCAAGGGTCGCCCTGACATATTCCGGGGTGCCGAAGGCCGGTGCGCCTGACTTCATGTCGACGTTGCTGGTGAACCCGCCATAGACGGATGGCGCGCCGGGTCTGACGATCTGGATCAGCGCCAGCGCGGCGAGGGCCTCGGCGTTCTGCTGCACGAGGGACCCGGCAAGGGTGGAGGGCGCCATGGCGCCCTGAAGCGTGAACGGTGTGATGGCGACCGCCTGACCGGCGCGGGCCATCTCGATGAGGCCCTGACTCATGGGTTCGTCGAGGCGCAGCGGCGAATTGGTGTTGATCAGCGTGATGAGACCCGGTCGGGCGATCATCTCCTCCATGTCGATGCCCCGCGCGATGCGGTTCATCACGATGCCGTCGCGGCTGCGTTCGGCGCCCAGGGCATAGGTCCGCCAGACACGGTCGGTATCGGTGATGAAGGTCATGTAGCAGTCGAGGTGTCTGGTGGGCACCGGCAGATCGATGGGCTCGACGGGATAGCCGGCGAAGAAGTGTACGGTGTTGAGGCTTGCGGCCACCCTCACCAGATTGCGGAAATCCTCAAAGCTGCCGGGACGCCGCCCATTGTCGAGATCGGAGACGTTAGGCGGGCTCGACACCGCCGTGGTGACGATGCGGTTGCCTCCGAGCGTGATGGAGCGGTCCGCGACCCTGCTGTGGAGGGTGAACTCCGGAGGGACCTTCGCCATCGCCTCCTCGATGAGACCGCGGTCGAACCGTACGCGCATGGTGCTGTCGTCCACGTCGGCGCCGGCCTCGCGGTAGAGCTGCCGCGCATCCCCGCCCAGAATCTCCATGCCGAGTTCCTCGAGAACGTCGAGGGAGGCGCTGTGGACATGTTCGATCTGGTCTGTCGAGAGAATGTCGAGCGGCGGGAAGGGATTGTGCACCTCGCGCCAGGGAAGCTGGCGAGGGGCGGCCGAGCGTGACCTCTCACTGCCCCTGCGGCGAGACCGGGTACGGCGTGCCATGAATCGCTCCCTTCAGGGGCAGGTCCTCAGGTCTCCACTATGGAAGCAGGTCCCACCTTGTGACAAGGCACCCGCGGCGTCAGTCACCTCCCCAGAATCTCGGCCTTGCGGCGGGTGACGAAGGCGTCGAGCTCCGTTGCCGTGTCGGCGGAAAGCGCAGGTGCTTCCCAGGAATCGATAAGCTCGCGGGCAAGGCGCGAGGCGCGTCCGGTCGCGTCGATGCCGCCGGCATCTTTCCAGCTTTCGAAATTCCTCCAGTCCGACACCATTGGTTCGTGGAAGACTGTCTCGTAGCGCTCCAGGGTGTGGCCGGCGCCGAAGAAGTGTCCTCCGGGACCGACCTCCGCCATGGCTGTGATGCCGATTTCCTCGTCGGTCACCTCCACAGGCTCCAGAACCCGGCTGATCATCTCGATGGTATCGGCGTCGATCACCATCTTCTCGAAGCTTGCCACCAGTCCACCTTCAAGCCATCCGGCTCCGTGCAGCACGATGTTGGCGTGGCTCATCACGGCGCTCCACAGGGAGACCTGGCTCTCGTAGGCTGCCTGGGCATCGACTGACGTGGAAGCGTTGGCGTTGCTCGAACGGTAGGGAACGCCATTGAGACGGGCGAGCTGGCCACCGATCATCGTCGCCCGGGCATATTCGGGAGTGCCGAATGCGGGGGCGCCCGTCTTCATGTCGACATTGCTGGTGAATCCGCCGTAGACCACCGGGGCCCCCGGGTTGACGAGCTGCACCAGTGTCATGCCGGCGAGGGCCTCGGCGTTCTGCTGGGTGACGGCTCCGGCCACGCTGGCTGGAGCCATGGCGCCGGCCAGCGTAAACGGGGTGACGATGACGGGCTGGTTGTGTTTGGCCATGGTCATCATGCCATCGAGCATCGGTGTGTCGAATCTCAGCGGCGAGTTTGCATTGACCACGGTGACGATGCTGGGTTGTTCCTTCAGTTCCTGGCGCGACAGGTTTCTGGAGATGCAGATGATGGAGAGGGCATCATCGATACGTTCCACGCCGAGCGAATAGGCATGCCAGGCCCGGTCGGTCAGCGTGACAAAGGCGGCGAGGCAGTCGAGGTGCCGGGTGGCGGCCGGAAGGTCGGTCGGCTCAACCGGGTAGCCGCCGAAGAAGTGCAGGCAGTTGAGTCCCTGAGCCAGGCGCAGGAAATCGCAGAAATCCCTGAAGTTGCCTTCGCGGCGCCCGCGCTCGAGATCGTGAGCGAAGGGCGGGCTGGCAACCGGCGTGAAGGCAATCCGGTTGCCTCCGATGGTGAGCGAGCGCTGCGGATTGCGGGCATGGAGCGTGAAGGTGCGGGGTGCGGAGGCCATGGCATGCGCGACGAGCTGCCGGGGCAGGCGCACTCTGGATGTGCCGCGATCCACGTCGGCGCCGGCGTCATGGAACACCGCAAGCGCCCGCTCGTGCAGGAACTCGATGCCGATCTGCTCGAGAACTGCAAGGGACCGGTCCTGGATGAAGGCGATCTGGTCCGGGGACACTGCCTCGAGGGGCGCAAAGGGGTTGACCGGTTGACGCCAGGCCGGCTGATGACGGGCGCCCTTCGGGCGGCGCTGACGGCCCCTTCGTGACAGTCGTGCCATGGATTCAGGCCCCATCGCTGCCTTGTGTTCATAGGCCAAGTGACGGCTGCGGGCAAACCGGAGTTCTCACCCTGCCATCGAACGCATCACCTGCGCGTACTCACGGGTGATCCGGTCTTCCGTGGCATGGTGGCCCCGGTTGATGACGTGTCGGCCGCGGACGAACACGTCCCGAACCGGATTGCCGTTGCCGGACAGGATGAAACTGTCGAGAAGCTGGCCATGTCTGCGGGCCACGAGCGAAGGGTGATCGGCATCCAGCACAACGACATCCGCCGGCGCGCCG
>JAJEBJ010000210.1 GCA_022822575.1 Alphaproteobacteria bacterium
ACGGAAAGACCCTGACTGCAGACGATGTCATCTACTCCCTTAACGAACACATCAAGGAGGGCTCCGAATCACTCTCCAAGCCCCTGCTGGCGCCGATCGTGGACATGCGGGCCGACGGTCCCAACGTCGTCAAGATCACGCTCGATTCGGGGAACGCCGACTTCCCGGTCACCCTGGGACACGACTACCACACGTCGATCGTCAAGGAAGGCTGGAAGGACGGTGACCCGGTCGTCGGCACCGGGCCCTACAAGGTCGTGGAGTTCACTCCGGGACTGGCCTCGGTCGCCGAGAAAAACGAGAACTACTGGAATCCGGATGCAGGTCACGTATCGACCTTCATCACCCAGGGAATTCCCGACAACGCGGCACGGTCAAGCGCACTGCAGGCCGGTGACATCGACATCGACATCAATATCGAGCCCCGCATCACCTCGCTGCTGGGTCAGAATCCCGGTGTCCAGGTCTACTCGACCGCGTCGGGTTCCTGGTTTGCATGGATCATGGCGACCGACAGGGCACCCACCGACGATCTCAACCTGCGCCTGGCGATGAAGCACGCCGTCGACAGGAATGTCGTCGTTGATAAGGTGATGGTCGGGCATGGCCGGATCGGCAACGATTTCCCGGTCAATCCGGGGCTGCCGACGTACTGTGACGCCATCCCGCAGCACAACTATGATCCGGAAAAGGCCAAATGGCACTGGGACAAGACCGGTCTCTCGTCGATCGAGCTTGCTGTTTCGAATGCGGCGCATTCAAACGCCATCGACGCCAGTACCATTCTCCAGGAGCACGCACGCGAGGCAGGCATTCCCATCGAACTCAATCGTGTGCCCGATGACGGCTACTGGAGCCATACCTGGATGCAGGTGCCGTTCTGCGCGACCGGCTGGAATTCCCGTCCGACCGCCGATGCGATCTTGACGATCTCCCTTGCCTGCGGCGGATCATGGAACGAGACGTTCTGGTGCAACGAGCGGTTCGACGAACTGCTCGTCATGGGTCGACTGGAGACGGACGATGCCAAGCGCCTGGAAATCTACTGCGAGGCGTGCACCCTGCTGCACGACGACGGTGGACTGTTCCTGCCGTTCTTCACGAACTACATCGAGGCGACCACATCGCGCATCCAGAACTACCACGGCAGTCCCGCCTTCTCGGGCGGCGCCGGATGGCCCTACGAGGAGATCTGGATTGACGAGAGCAAGGCCTGATTGATCAGGTCGCCTGACGATCCGGGCAAGCGCCGGCGGCTGTTGCCGCCGGCGCTTTTCCTTTTGAAGGCCGGAGGAGTGCGATGCGGCGATCACGGCGGCAGGCCGCCGGCAGAAGGAAGGATGAGGGGGGATCCCGGAAGGTTCCGCAGCTGCCGTGGACCGTTGTGCGCAATCCCTACCCGGCGATGGATATCGCCGGCGGTGACGATGTCGAGGCCATACATGACGCCTCGATGCGCGTTCTCGAGGAAACGGGGATCAATATCCTTCTCGAAGAGGCGCGCGACATCCTCCGCGACGCCGGTGTCGCCGTCACACCGGGCGAGACCCGGGTGCGGTTCGAACGCGGCTTCATCGAGGAAGCCGTTGCCCGGGCGCCGCATCAATGGACTCTCCATGCCCGCAATCCGGCGCGAAGCCGGGTCATGGGGGGCAACCACATCAACTTCTTCCCCGTGGCCGGCAATCCGAATGTCTCCGATCTCGAGGGCGGCAGGCGGACGGGCAATCTGGAGGACTACCGCAACCTGCTGCGTCTCGCACAGGTCATCAATGCGGTGCATGGCTGCACGCCCATGCTGGAACCCGTCGAGGTCGACCCCAATGTCCGCTATCTCGACATCGTTGGCGAACAGCTCTTCCTGACCGACAAGATCGCCTTCGGCTACTCGCTCGGCCGCCGCAAGATCAGGGATGCCATCGACATGGTCCGCATCGCCCGTGGCGTCAGCGAGGCGGTGCTCCTCGTGGAGCCCAGCATCTGGACGGTCGTCAACTGCAACTCTCCGCTGCAGCTGGACGTTCCCATGCTGCTCGGCATGATCGAGATGGCGAGGCGCAACCAGGTCATTGTCGTCACGCCGTTCACGCTCGCAGGCGCCATGGCGCCTGTCACCATTGCCGGCGCACTGACCCAGCAGAACGCCGAGGCGCTTGCCGCCATCGCCTTCTGCCAGACGGTCCGTCCCGGCACTCCGGTGGTCTACGGCGGCTTTACCAGCAACGTCGACATGAAGTCAGGCTCTCCGGCCTTTGGCACGCCCGAATACGTCAAGGCGGTTCTCCTTGGTGGCCAGATGGCGCGTCACTACGCCCTTCCCTACCGCTCCTCCATCGTCAACGCCGCCAACTGGCCGGACGCCCAGGCGACCTACGAGAGCGCCATGTCGCTGTGGGCGACCGTGCAGGGTCATACCAACATGGTGATGCACAGCTTCGGCTGGATGGAGGGGGGACTCAGCGCCTCCTTCGAGAAGATCGCCATCGATCTGGAAATGGTCCAGACCATGATCAAGGCCCTGGAGCCCGTTGACTTCTCGGAGCCCGAACTGGCCGTTGATGCCATTGCCGACGTCGGTCCGGGAGGACACTTCTTCGGCACGCGCCATACTCTCGAACGCTACGAGACCGCCTTCTACGAGCCGGTTCTCTCGGACTGGCGCAACTTCGAAACCTGGAAGAGCGACGGCGCCATCGATGCCACCAGGCGGGCTGCCAAGGTGTGGCGCCAGCTTCTCGACGAGTACGAAACACCCGACATGGATCCCGGCATTGCCGAGGAACTGACCGCCTTCATCCGCCGGCGAAAGGAAGAAGGCGGCGCCACGGCAGACGACTGATCCTCAAGAAGCCCACCGATCCCGGTCGTCATCGGGAACGACACGGGATCCTCTGAGAGGCTGTGTAGTCCTTGCTTCGGCGTATCGAACAGACCTCAGCTGTCAGGTCACACGTGCCGGAAACTCTCCGCAATGCCCGGTCGTTGGCATGGAGCAGGCAGGCGTCACTGATCTGTGCCAGGGCAGGATTACCCGGATTGCCTTCTCCCTGTACGACGCTTGCATGGATTGCACCAGGTATTGCTGCAACTGATCGCACTCTCGGGAGAAGACGTCCTTTCCCGGGCTCGGGCCTGTCCTGACCGAACGCCAGGCCGACCACATTCGCATCGACAATGACAACCCCAGGGACGACTGGACCGCTTCTGGCACGGAACCAGCCTTCGGTTGCGCAGGCTCTGCGCGGCCGATGGGGACAATCCGGGCGCATTCGCGGTTTGGCCGCATTCCGAACTCTCGCTTGCCGTTCGTGTTCCCGAGAGCGCAGGCGGGAGACCCGGCGTTGCCCGGGCCGCGTGAAGGTGGATGTGATGGCGGTTGGACTGTACCGGAGGTGAATGAAGCGACGCCGCACATGGTCAACAACCCCGGGGTGCTGACGACGGGGTTGCGAAACAGGCCAGAGACTCCAGAGTGAACCTTGCCGACCGATCGTGATTGGCATAAAATGCCATAGCAGAATCAAATGCCGGTTATCGATCATGCCCACCCGCAACGTCGTGCTCACGGAACACCAGGCGAAGCTGGTCACCAGGCTGGTGACGTCCGGACGCTACCAGAACGCCAGTGAAGTGATGCGCGAGGGCCTGAGGCTGGTTGAACGGCGGGAATCCGAGAACGAGATCCGCCTCAGGGCAATGCGCGAGGCGGTAGCAGACGGCATTGCCGACATCGCGGCGGGACGGTTCCGCACGTTTGAGGCAGCCGATGTGTTGGACGAGCATCTGTCTGATCTTTCCGAAGAAACCCTTGCCGACTTACCGTCGGAGGCCGACGCCGGGCGATGACCGGTGATCTTGGCTGGCACATTCGACTGGCCGCCACTGCTGAAAGCGACCTGAGGAACATTCTCCGCTGGACCGCCCGGCGGTTCGGACCCGCGCAGGTGCGCATCTACGGCGAGACCGTGACACGTGCCATTCAGTCCCTCGCCGATGGACCGCACGTGGCGGGGGCGCGGCAACGTGACAACATCGCACCGGGCCTCATGACACTCCATGTGGCGCGCGGCGGCCGGAAGGGCCGGCACTTCGTGTTGTATCGAACCAGCCGGTCGACGAAGGCACCCACGATCGAGGTGCTTCGCCTGCTGCACGATTCCATGGATCTGGTCCGGCATGCCGGCACGGGCAAGGATGATGACTCACAGGAGTCATCGTAGGAAGGTGATCGAACAGGGCGGACCCATCATGATGACGGTGGGCCCGGGGGCTTGAGTTCCGGCGGGTTCAAGCAGTGATGGGGAATCGGTCCGGAGCGCGACTGGTGGAAGGTTGTCGACCTGTTCACAAGTGGGGCTGTGATCCTTTCCCAAAGGCCGTTCCCTTCTGCGGCTTCATTCGATGACGAGATCGCCAAGTTCCGCTTCGATGACGCCATTGGTGTCATCGCTGTCCGCCGAGATGCCGAGACCGAGAAGGATACCGGGTGGCGTGCTGAAGGCCCGGCGATAGTCGGCGTCGAGATCGACCGATTCGGTGAATGTGCCGTTCCCGGTTCCCCTGAGAGGAACGAGAACGCCACGCGACTCCAGGTAGGGGCTGATGACGATCGCGCCGGGTTCGTGGTTTCCACCCCTGACGTAGACAAGCATGCGCACCGCCTCGTGCTGGAAGACCCGGTCGGGGGAAGCGTCCTCCAGGTCGCTTGCGAACTCCCGGGGCGCGAACAGGAAGTAGAGAGCGATGTTGCGGTCGTCACCACCCTTGAGCGAGAGATCCGTGGGCACCACGCCCCGGTCCACCGTCCAGTACCAACTCGCCTGGCGGGCATGGCGGACGTCACGCGGAGCGGGGCGCCAGAGAATGGACACGCTGTCGTCGGACAGAATCCTTAACCGGGCGCCTTCCTGGATGTAGTCGTTGGCGGACTGAAACAGAAAGGACTCGTCCTGCCAGCTTCCGTCGAACATGACGGTGCGGGCGGTAGCCCACTGCGACATGAAGAGCAGGCAGACAAGAGCAGCGATGAGCCTCATGACCCGGCCTCGCGAAACACATAGACCGGGCTCGACCAGGCCCGGTGGCCGTCCTCGGTCGTGACCCTGATCCACAGCGGATTGTCGCCGTCGTCATGGAGGGCGACGTCAAGGGATTCTGTCATCCGCGTCCTTGTCAGCTCCTCGGGAAGACGTGTCAGGGAGACATGGCGTTCCAGACCGCCGGCATCGGCGATGAGAGGTTCTTCACCGATGTCCTGCAAGGGCACGGTGATGTCGACATGGCCGGCATCGAGTGCAAGGAAGCCCGACCAGGATTCGAGGCCCGCATCGAACCCGACGAAGTTGCCGGTGGTGAGCACGTCGAAGACCACCTCGCTGTCGCCATGGCGGTGAAGGGGGCGCTCGTGGTTCCAGGCGCAGACGGTGGCGAAACTCCGGATGCCGGTTCCGTCGAAACGGGCCCTGCCCCGCCAGCGGGTCTGCCGGCCGCGGCCGCGATACTCGGCGCCGTGAAAGAGAACCCTCAGCCTCGTGTCGGTGGACTGAGACCGGTATCCCGGCAGGGACGCGACCACACTGGCACCATTGAGGATATCGATGCGCAGGATCGGTGAGTGGGTCGCCACTTCGAGATGGAGACGGGCGGCGCTGCTGGCGGTCGAGGCAATGTCACCCATGAGGAGTGTCGTGGCAGGACGAGGTTCCGCAGGGCCATGTCGGGGGTCGGTGTCGAAGCGGGCGGCCGGTTCATCGAACATCACACGCACGTCCATGTGGAGACGGCATCCGGTGGTCCCATAGTGATGCCTGCGGCGAAGTGACCGGAAGATCCCGTCCCGGGTCAGGTGATCGGCAAGAAAGCAGGTCAGGCCACCGTAGGCACCGAATTCAGAGGCCCCGGGATGGGACGCTCCCGGGCGCCCCTTGTGCACATCACTGTTGCAGACGAGGCCGTGACGATATCCCAGAGCAAAACTCTCGGTCATCAGCCACTCGAAGGTACCCCAGTTCGAGTGGATCTCCACCGCCGTGCGGAGCGCACCACCGTCGGCCGCCGCGATATCGGCGGGACGTCCGCCAATATGGG
>JAJEBJ010000230.1 GCA_022822575.1 Alphaproteobacteria bacterium
CCCGCTAGTCTCCGTCGCTCACGCCCCAATCGACGGATGGAAGCTCACCAAAGCGCATTCCTGCGAGATCCATCGCTTGCTGTCCAGGCCGGGTCGAGACCGAACGGCAATCCCCGGCTGTGGGAACTTCGTCACGTCGACGGCACAGGTTCCTTCAACGGCTTCGGCAATTTCAAAATCAAATCTTGATTTAGTCGACACACTTGACGCCTTCGGCGTCATGATTGCCCGTGACATCACACCGAGGCTGATGAAGGCAGCACAGACCTGGCTGTCCATTACGCTGACCGGACCCCGGCAGAGTGGAAAGACCACGTTGTGCCGCACCCTCTTCCCACAGCATCCGTATCTGTCACTGGAGGACCTGGACGTGCGGGCCTTTGCCATGGAAGACCCTCGCGCCTTCCTCGACCAGTTTGCGCGCGGCGCGGTTCTGGACGAGATCCAGAAGGCGCCCCGGTTGTTCTCCTACCTGCAGGGCATCATCGACGCAGACCCCGCGCCCGGCCGCTGGATCCTCACAGGATCGCAGAACCTCTCCCTCCTCGAATCGGTCAGCCAGTCGCTTGCCGGGAGGACCGCAATCTACAACCTGTTCCCGTTGACACGCAGCGAGATGATCCGATTTGCGACGTATCCCGGGACTCTCGACGAGACCCTCTTCACCGGTTCCTACCCGCGCATACTCGATGAAGGTCATGACGTCGCGGAGTGGCTCGGATCCTACATTGCCACGTACATAGAACGCGATGCCCGGATGATCGCCAATGTGGGCGACCTTGCGACGTTCCAGCGCTTCGTCACTCTTTGTGCCGGCCGAACGGCACAATTGCTGAACCATTCATCACTGGCGGGGGACTGCGGTATCTCGCAACCGACTGCGAAGGCCTGGTTGAGCATACTTGAGACGAGTTTCATCGCCTTCCGCCTGCCAACCTTTCACACGAACACTCGCAAGCGTCTGGTGAGAATGCCGAAGTTGCACTTCTATGATACCGGGCTCGTATGCTGGCTGCTGGGCATCCGGAATCCCGACCAACTCAACGCACACCCGTTGCGCGGCGCGATCTTCGAAACCTGGGTGACCTCGGAGATTGCCAAGCATCGGGCCAACCAGGGAGAAGCCAGGGGCCTCTCGCACTACCGTGACCGAGATGGGGCGGAGGCCGATCTGATCGTCGAACATCCGGACGGCATCACGATTGTCGAGGCCAAGGCTTCCATGACGGCATCATCCAGCCTGTTCCACGGCGCCCGTCGCGTTCGTCAACACCTCCTCAATTCGAACCCTCGATGCATTGCCCTCGTTGCCTGTGGCGGCGACCAATCCCAGGACCGGAGAACGGACAGACTGATCCCCTGGAAGGACTTGCACGCGGTTGCCTGGGACACGCCGGCCGGCTGAAACTCTCGAAGGCGTCCGCCGTGACTCATGGCAGGCTGCCGTCACGTACATGCGACATGGACGTGTATCGCCACGTCACAATGTACGTGAACAAACACAACATTATTGACTTGATAGAACACAGCGCGATAGACTTGCAACGATACAGAGCGCCCTACCTGTGAAGGCACGCGCGTGGCCACACCAAGTGAAAAGTTCGCTGCATCGCTGGCACAGCTGCAAAAACTGCAAGACCGGGGGCGACGGGTCTTCCGCTCCGGCGAACTGACGCGTGTTCACCGCGAACGGCTGGTCAGGAACGGTTTCCTGACCGAGGTGATGAAGGGCTGGCTGATCTCCAGTACTCCGGGTGCCGATCCGGGTGACACGACGGCCTGGTTTGCTTCCTTCTGGGAGTTCTGCGCGGCCTACTGCAAGGTTCGGTTCGGTCCGGACTGGCACCTCTCCCCGGAACAATCATTGCTGCTCCACGCAGAAAACACCGTCATCCCGCGTCAGGTCATCGTCCATACTCCCGGGGGCGCCAACAACACTGTCGAACTGTTGTTCGGCACGTCACTGTTCGACCTCAAGAAAAGGGACATGCCGCCTGACGCCGATCTGAAGGACCGGGACGGTCTGCGGCTCATTGCACCCGAAGCAGCATTGGTGCGTGTGCCGGCGATGTTCTTTGTCCGGCGCCCAGTCGAGGCGCAGGTCGCGCTCTCGGGCATCCGCGATGCGGCCGGTGTGCTCGCAAGGCTGCTTGACGGGGGTCACTCGGTGGTTGCCGGACGGCTGGCCGGCGCCTTTCGCCGAATCGGCAGGGATGACGTGGCCGATGAGATTCTGAGTGTCATGAAGCGCGCAGGCTACGATGTCCGAGAAGCCGATCCGTTTGAGCCGGAGCAGGCTCTTGGTGCGCCCAGTCGGATGTCTGCACCGATTGTGGGACGCCTGCAATCGCTCTGGGAGACAATGCGGGGTCCTGTGATCGCAGCATCCCCTGAAGCGCCCGGGCTACCAGGTGATTCGGCAGGCTATCTCTCCTTCGTTGACGAGATCTATGGGAACGATGCCTATCACTCGCTGTCGATCGAGGGCTACCGCGTCACACCGGAG
>JAJEBJ010000256.1 GCA_022822575.1 Alphaproteobacteria bacterium
GGTTCAAGAAAAGAGACGGACCGCTTGCCGGCGAGGGCGAATGTAGACTCCGGCGGCGTCGATGGGAATGACGGAATTCGACTTTAACCAGGTGATCGACAGGCACGGCACGAGCGCTGCCAAGTGGGCGCACGCGACGACCGACGGTGGCCCTCCCCTGCTGGCGATGTCCATCGCCGACATGGAGATTCCGGCGCCGGACCCCGTGTTGAAGGCGATGGCGGAACGCGTCGAACATGGCATTTTCGGCTACACCATGGCAGGCGACGCATACCTCGAGGCCGTTGCCGCCTGGCAGATGGAGCGCCATCACCACGCCATCAGCCCTGAGTGGGTGGTAACCCACCACGGGGTCCTTCCTTCGCTTTTCCAGATGATTCGCGCCTTTCTGCCGTCGAATTCCGGCGTCGTGGTGATGACCCCCGCTTTCCCGCCCCTTCTCGATGCCATCACCCTCAACGGCCACCGTGTGATCACCAGTCGACTGGTACGCCACGGGGACTCCTATGCCATCGATTTCGAGGCATTCGAGGAAGCCTGCCGGGATCAGGCCACACGGCTCTTTATCCTGTGCAATCCCCACAATCCCACCGGCCGCAACTTCACGGAGGACGAGCTTCGCCACCTTGCGTCGATTGCCGCGCGATACCGGGTGATGGTCTTCGCCGACGAAATTCACGGCGACCTCGTGTTGCCTCCTGGTCGTCTGGTGCCATTCCTGTCCGTCTGCGACGGTCTCGACATCGAGGCGATGGCGGCAAACGGCCTTTCCAAGACGATGAATCTCGCCGGCCTGGGCCTCAGCAACATCGTCATTCCATCACAGGGGCTTCGCGAACGGTTCGAGGACGCCGTGCGCAGGAACGGGGAATGGGGTGTCAATCCGGTCTCCCGGGCAGCCGCTCTCGCCGGCTACGCCCACTGTGGCGCCTGGCTCGACGCACTTCTCGATCACATTGCAGGCAACATGGCGCTCGTCGACGACTGGTGCGCCCGGGAACTCGCCGGCGTGGTCGCGGTGAAAACCGAGGCCACCTACCTGAAGTGGCTTGACACGACGCGAACCGGCCTTGACGAAGAGGATCTCATGGACCGTCTGGTCAACAGTGAGAGACTGCTCGTGCAGGCGGGAAGCGACTTCGGAGTCATGGCGCGGGGATTCCTGCGCCTTAACCTGGCCTGTCCCCGCACCATGGTGACGTCCGCATTGAGCCGTATCGCAAGGGCCATCGGGCCGGTGGCAGGCAGAAGTAACGTGGCTACTCGACCGTGACACTCTTGGCGAGGTTGCGCGGCTGATCGACATCCGTTCCCTTGCGCATGGCAGCGTGGTAGGCGATCAACTGCACCGGGATGGCGTGAACGAGCGGCGTGACCAAGGCATCGACGGCAGGCAGGACAACCATCCTGTCGGCGACGGGTCCCGCGCCGTCGGCACCGGCCTCGTCGGTAATGAGGATGATCCTGCCGCCTCGCGCTCTCGCTTCTTCAACGTTGGACATCGTCTTGTCGAAGAGATCATCGCCCGGCGCAACGACAATCACCGGAACATGCTCGTCTATCAGCGCGATCGGCCCGTGTTTCATCTCTCCCGCGGCATGGGCCTCTGCGTGAATGTAGCTGATTTCCTTGAGCTTCAGCGCTCCCTCCATGGCGATGACGGCGGACGTGCCACGGCCAAGGTAGAGAACATGGCGCGCTTCGGCGATGTCCCAGGCAATCTGCCGGAACTCTTCCTCCATGGCGATGACGCGGGCCAGCGTTGACGGCAGAGTGGTCAGAACGCCGGCAAGTCGGGCGACCTCATGTTGGTCAATGACCCCGCGGTCACGCGCCGTCGCCACGGCAAGGCAGAAGAGGACGGCAACCTGGGAGGTGAAGGTCTTGGTCGCGGCCACACCGATCTCGGGCCCCGCATGGGTGGCGAGGACCAGGTCCGCCTCCCTTGCCGCCGTGCTGGTCTCGGTGTTGGTGACGGCGAGGACAGTCCTGCCGAGACCACGTGCATAGCGCATGGCAGCCAAGGTATCGGCTGTCTCTCCCGACTGCGAGATGAAGACACCGAGACCACCTTCGACCATCGGCGCCTGGCGGTAGCGGAATTCCGAGGCAATATCGGCGTCGGCTGGAAGTCTGGCCAGGCGCTCGAGCCAGTACTTGCCGATGAGGGCGGCGTAGTAGGCCGTGCCGCAGGCAATCAGGGTCATCCTTTCGACATCCCCGGGGCCGAGGTCCGCCCCGGGGATTGTGATCGAACCCGCCTCGGGGTCTAGATAACGCCCCAGGGTTTCGCCGACGGCCACCGGCTGCTCATGGATCTCCTTTTCCATGAAATGGCGGTAGTTCCCCTTCCCGATCACCGCGCCGGAGAGTTCGGTGTCCACCACCGGGCGTTCCACGGGATGACCACCCGTGTCGAGAATCTCGACCCCGTCTCGGCGAACCAGCACCAGGTCGTTCTCTTCCAGGTAGGAGACCTTGCGGGTGTGACCGGCAAGGGCGATGGCATCGGACGCAAGGAAGAGACCGCCTTCGCCCCAACCCACCGCAAGCGGTGCACCCCGCCTTGCTCCGGCAAGCACCACGTCGGCGCCCTCGATGAGAATGGCGAGGGCAAACATGCCCTCGAGACGCTCCATCAGGGCGGTCATGGCCGCTGCCGGGGTTCCTTCGGCCTTCAGCAGCGCGTCAAACAAGTGGGCAACCACCTCGGTGTCCGTCTCCGACTCGAAACAGCGTCCCCCGGCACGCATGTCATCGCGGAGCGTGCGATAGTTCTCGATGATGCCGTTGTGGACGACGGCGACACGCCCGGTCATATGGGGGTGTGCGTTTCTGCGCGTGGGCGCTCCATGGGTCGCCCATCGCGTATGACCCACCCCGGCGTCCCCCGTCACTCCGTTCGATGTCAGCATGGCCTCGAGATTGGCGATCTTGCCGGCCGCGCGCCGACGCACAATTCCCTCCTGGTTGAGAACCGCGATGCCTGCCGAGTCGTAGCCGCGATACTCGAGGCGGCGCAGTCCGTCGAGGAGAACCGGAACCGCCTCGCCGTTCCCGAGATAACCGATGATCCCGCACATGGGCCTGTCAGTTCCTGCTGTCTGACCTGCTGCGGCGCCACCTGGACGCCACGCGCTCGCGAACCGTCTGCGGCGCCCTTTCGAGGGCCATCGCATCGTCGCCGACATCCCGGGTGATCGTGCTGCCGGCGCCGATCATCGTACCGTCGCCAATGGTGAGCGGCGCCACCAGGGAAGCGTTGGACCCGATGAACGCCTCCTTCCCTATCCGCGTCGGGTGCTTGGTCACCCCGTCGTAGTTGCAGATCACGACTCCGGCCCCGAGATTCGTCCCGGCACCGACCTCGGCGTCACCGACATAGGCCAGGTGGTTCGCTTTCACCCCCGACTCCAGCGTCGAGGCCTTGATCTCGACGAAATTGCCAATTCTCGTGTTGGTCCCAAGGCGGGTTCCGGGACGCAGCCGGGCAAAGGGGCCAATCACGGCGCCGTCGCCGACATGACAGTCCTCCAGATGGCTGAAACTGCGGATGATCGCGCCCTTGCCGATCGTCACGCCCGTGCGGATCACCACATCGGGCTCGATCACGACATCGCTCCCGATCACCGTATCCCATGAGAGCCACACCGTCTCGGGCGCCACCATCGAACAGCCGGCAGTCATGGCGGCATGGCGCAGGCGGCGCTGCATGACCGCTTCGAAACGAGCCAGGTCCACACGGTCGTCGGCGCCGACGGTATCGTCGGGATCCGTGGTCTCGAGAACGGCGGTCGCGAGACCGTGGCGGCGAGCAACGGCGACAATGTCGGAGAGGTAGAATTCTCCCTTGGCGTTGTCGTCGGACACTTCGTCAAGGAGATCGAAGAGACAGCCTGCTTCGATGCTCATCATCCCTGAATTGCACAGCGTCGAGGCGCGCTCGGCTTCACTGGCATCATGAAACTCGACAATTCTCTCGAGCGTGCCGTCGGCATCCACCACCAGCCGGCCATAGCGGTTGGCGGAGGTGACATGAACTCCCAGGACCGAGGCCACGGCACCGCTGCTGCGCCGCACCGCCACGAGATCGTGAATGGCAGAGGCCTCCAGGGTCGGCGCATCGCCGAACAGCACCACGACATCTCCTTCGTCAGTCAGACCCTCGAGGCCGGGACGCGCTGCCTTGACGGCATCGGCCGTACCGCGTGGCTCCTCCTGGATGACGACACCAGCGGGCCTGACGGCTTCGGCCGTTCTGACGTCCCCGGGCCCGATCACCACGACGACGCGTTCGGGGCCGATCTCGGCGGCCGCGGCAATCACATGATTGACCATGGGTCTGCCGGCAATCGGGTGCATGGCCTTGGGAAGGTCCGATTTCATGCGTGTGCCCCGTCCTGCCGCGAGGACCACCACGGCGACATCCTTCAGGGCAAGAGCGGAATCCATGAATACCCCTTTCGGCAACCAGCGGTTGGTGCCACACTTGAAAAAGTGACCGAAGTCAAGAATTGCAACACTCAATGACACGAGTCAGCCGTCATGACGGGCCCTTTGCGCCGGCTGCCATGTGAGCGAACGTGACAACTGTTCGCCAGCACAGGTTCCGCGCGGTCATCTTTGATCTCGACGGAACACTGATCGACAGCGCACCGGATATCGCCGACGCCATCAACATGGTGATGGCCGAATACGGCCGCCGGGCGCTGACCGAACGGACGGTGCGGGACATGGTGGGCAGCGGCTGGGCGGGCCTGCTCGAACGCGCCATGACCCTGACCGGAGGCATGCCTGACGGGGCAGAATCTGCCATCGAAGAGAGGTTTCGCCAGCTTTACCTTCCGCGCAGCACGCGCCTTTCAAGCCTCTATCCGGGTGTCGCCCGGACCATTGACTCACTCCACCGGGACGGCACGGCAATCGGCGTGTGCACCAACAAGCGGCAAACCGGCGCCGACCATGTCATTGCCACCTTCGGACTCGGGCGGGCGGTAGGCGCCGTGGTTGGCGGCGATACCGGCGTGATGAAACCCGATCCGGCCCATCTGGCCATCGTTCTCGACCGGCTCGGCGTGGGCGCCACGGATGCCGTCATGGTGGGAGACAGCCACGCCGACGTTGCCGCCGCCCACGGCGCCGGCATGCCGTGTGTCGTCGTCAGTTACGGCTACGCTGGCGGGCCACCCGCTTCGCTGGGCGCCGACTGCATGATCGACTGCATGAAGGACCTCATCCCGGCACTTGCCGGCCTGTGAACATCCTTTCGATTCAACTGACGGTTTCAGGCAGTTCAGCCTTGCGCCGGGCCATGAAGTCCTGCAGCGCCTCGTCACGGGCCTCATCCAGCGGCGGTGGCTCATAGGCCTCCAGGCGCCTCCTGGCAGTGGCCACGGCGCGCTCGTCATGAGTCAGCTCACCCTCGGCCTGCCATTGCTCGAAACTGTTGTTGTCGGCAATCTCGGGGATGAAGAACCCCTCAAGGTAGTTCCGTCTGGTATGGGCACAACCGAGGAAGTGGTTGCCCGGACCGACTTCACGTATCGCCTCGAGACCGAGACCATTCTCGGAGAGGTCAAGCCGGCGGCAGAAACTCTGCAGCATCGCCACCTGTTCGGTGTCCATGATGAACTTGCCGTAGCCGGCGGTCAGCCCTGCCTCGAGCCAGCCGGCGGCATGCAGCACGAAGTTGGTCCCCGCCAGCAATGTTGCCGTCATGGTCTGCATCGATTCGTAGGCTGCCTGCGCATCGGCGATCTTGGCGCCGTTGAGCATGCCTCCGGAACGCAGCGGGACCCGGTAGCGGCGGGCGAGCTGTCCCACCGCATAGATCATTTGCAGGGTCTCCGGTGTTCCCATCATCGGCGCTCCCGAGCGCATCGAGACGGTGGCAAGGAAGCTGCCGTAGACCATGGGTACACCGGGACGGACGATCTGGGCATAGGCAAGTCCTGACACCACCTCGGCGTTGAGCTGGGCGATGGCGCCTGCGGTCACCACCGGGGCCATGGCCCCGGCCATGATGAACGGTGTCACGAGAACAGCCTGGTTGTGCTCGGCATAGTGGCGCAATGCGCCAAGCATGGAGCCGTCCCAGACCAGGGGTGAATTGCAGTTCACCACCGAGGTCATCACCGTGTTCTCGCGAATGGTGTCGGCGCCGAAGAGAATTTCGCACATGCGGCACGAATCGAGAGCGCGTTCGGGTGCCGATTGAACGCCCATGAACGGCTTGTCGGAGTACTTCATGTGAGAATAGACGATATCGAGATGGCGCCGGGGCACCGGCACGTCCACCGGCTCGCAGATGATTCCCCCGGAATGGTGGAGGACTGGCGACATGTAGGCGAGCTTGACGAAGTTCTGCAGGTCCTCAAGTGTCGCATAGCGCCGCTGGTTGGCAAGATCACGTACGAAGGGCGAGCCAAAGGTGGGGGCAAAGACCGTGTTGTCGCCACCCACCACCACGTTGCGCTCGGGGTTGCGCGCCATCTGGACATAGCTTTCCGGCACCATGGCGAGGAGGTTCTCGATCAGAGTCCGAGGAATCCTCACCCGCCGCCCGGTCACATCGGCGCCCGCCTCCTTCCACTGGCGGCAGGCGTCATCATCGAGGAAGTCGATGCCGGTCTCCTCGAGGATCTGCATGGAGGTGTCGTGAAGCAGGTCGACTCCCGCTTCATCGAGGAGCTCGTAGACCGGGATCTCGCGCGTGATGTAGCGTTGCTGGACAATGGGTGCACCGATACGCTCGCGATGGCGCCTCGCCCGCCCCCCGCGCCGTCCACGCGTTTGTGCCATGTCGTATCCCCCGTCGAGCGGCATCGCATGTGAAATCACGAGGCGAGGCAAGTCAATCGGGCAAAGCCGATTGACACGCCCGGCACGGCTTATCTAATGTGCGCGCGCATTTTCCGGCGGCCTTTGACTGCCTGGCTGGCGAGACGACATGGCGGATGATCCATCCGATCTGGAGGCACGAATCGCTGCAGCCCGCAAGACGGGCAAGGGTGGCAGGACGACGGGGAAGGCACAGGCATCCGGTTACGGCATGGCCGTCCGCATGGCGGTCGAAATGGTTGCTGCCCTGGCCGTTTCCGTCTTTCTGGGACTCTGGATCGACGGGGAACTGGATACCGCGCCGCTGTTCCTGGTGATCTTCCTGGTCTTGGGCATGGCGGCCGGTGTCATCAATGTGGTGAGGGCCGCAGGGATGATGACTCGCGGATCGCAGCGCGGTCCCGGCAGGAGTGAAGGGGATCGAAAGCGTGGCGACTGACTCCGGGCACAATCCGCTTGAGCAGTTTGCAGTGTCGTCTGCAGTCGAGTTCGGCATCGGCGACCTCGACCTTGCGATTACCAACTCGGCAATCTGGATGATGGCGGCGACCGCACTCGTCATCATCTTCACCACCGTGTTCATCGGACGGCGCAGCATGGTCCCGGGACGCATGCAGTCCCTGGTGGAGATCTCCTACGAGTTCATCGCCAACATGCTGGAGGACAATGTCGGAGATCAGGGCCGTCCGTTCTTTCCCTTCGTCTTCACCCTCTTCATGTTCATTCTCTTCTGCAACATGCTGGGCATGTTGCCGTACAGCTTCACGGTGACAAGCCAGATCGTTGTCACCTTCGGACTCGCCCTCGTCGTCTTCATCGGAGTCACGATTGTCGGCTTCGTGAAACATGGCCTGGGCTTCTTCAAGTTCTTCCTCCCCCACGGTGTCCCGGGCTTCCTCGCTCCCCTCGTGATCCCCATCGAGATCCTGTCCTACCTCATTCGCCCGGTGAGCCTGGGCCTGCGCCTCTTTGCCAACCTGACGGCGGGCCACACCATGCTGAAGGTGTTCGCCGGCTTCGTGGCGCCGCTCGGGGCCCTGTGGATCCTCCCCGGCGCCATCCCCATGGCGGCGGTGATCGGACTGACCCTTCTCGAATTCGCCATCGCGTTCCTGCAGGCGTATGTCTTTGCCGTGCTGAGCTGTATCTACCTGCACGACGCGATTCACATGCACTGACGGATTTTTCCCCGTCCAGGCAAATCCTCCTCGAACTGAAAAGGACATTTCATGATGGATGCAGAAGCTGCGAAGCTCATTGGCGCCGGCCTTGCGGTGATCGGACTGGGTGGTGTCGGGGCCGGTATTGGCAACATCTTCGCCTCGATGATCTCCTCGGTAGGACGCAACCCGGCGGCAGCCGGCAATGTCCAGGGTTTCATGTGGATCGGCTTCGCCCTCGTCGAGGCCGTGGCGCTCTACGCCCTGCTCATCGCCCTTCTCCTCCTCTTCGTCTTCTAACCATCCGCGGCGTCTGACACGGAGGAGCACGATCCATGCCACAGCTGGAATTCTGGCACTTCCTGCCGCAGTTCTTCTGGCTCGCGGTCTGCTTCGTGTTCCTCTACGTCATCATGGCGTTTGTCGCATTGCCACGGATCGGCCGTGTCCTGACGGATCGCAAGCACAGGATCGAACAGGATCTTGACGGCGCCGAAAAGGCGAAAGCCGATGCCGAACGGGCGCGTCAGGACTACGAGGATTCCCTTGAGGAGGCCCGCGACAGGGCACGCTCCATCATCGGGGAGGCCGTCCAGCAGGCTGACGAGGAGGGGGAGCGGCGGCTCGAGGAGCTCGATCGCGAGATCGGGCGCGAACTCGAGGAGGCCCAACGCGCCATCGACGAGGCCCGGACCGCAGCTCTCGCCAATCTCGAGGGGGTGGCGGTGGAAGCGGCGCGCCTGGCAACCCGGCGGCTGACCGGCGCCGAAGTCAGTGACGAGGACGCTCTCAAGGCGCTGGCGGCGGTCCGGGAGAACTGATCATGGAACAGCTTTTCGAGGATCCCTCGTTCTGGGTGGCCGTCGCCTTCGTGATCGCCGTCGCCATTGCCGCCAAACCGCTTTCCTCCATGATCATCTCCGCCCTCGACAGGCGCAGCGGCGAAATCGCAAGAAGACTCGATGAAGCGAACGCGCTGAACGAGGAGGCCAAGGAGCTGCTCTCTTCGTATCGACGCAAGCATCGCGATGCCGAAGCCGAGATTGCCGACATCATGGCGCGGGCGCACGAGCAGGCGGAAATCCTGAAACGCAACGCATCCCGCGAACTTC
Source organism: Alphaproteobacteria bacterium (assembly GCA_022822575.1). Classification (GTDB taxonomy): domain Bacteria; phylum Pseudomonadota; class Alphaproteobacteria; order SP197; family SP197; genus SP197. The sequence goes on from JAJEBJ010000256.1 coordinate 9,113, forward strand.
AGGCGAGACTGGTCCAGCGGCGACAGGCGGCACAAGAGAGAATCCGCCAGGCCGAATCTGACGCCGTCAACCAGGTGCGCGAAGCCGCGGTCGACCTCGCCCTTGGCGCCACGGCGAGTCTCATCCACACACGGCTTGACGACAGCGAGCAGGCACGTCTCGTGGACGAGGCCATCGACGAGCTCGACCAGCGCCTCGCCTGAACAGGCGGCATTCCGACCAGGCGGTCCCCGAGTCTGGCACTCAACACCTGACCGGGTGACATTTCAGGCTTCGTGACGTGTGCCACGCAGACGTGCGGCGTCTGAACAGGCACCATTCCTTCAAGCCCGACCGTCAGGCGTTGGCAGGTTCCCATGTCAGGACGGGACGGCGGGCAGCAGCCGTCTCGTCGAGCCGCTTCCAGGGGGCGAGCCGCGGTGCGTGGTGGAAGAGATCCTGATTCCCCTTCCTCGCCTCGTCCGCCAGATGCACCATGACGTCGCAGAACCGGTCAATGCTCTGCCGGCTTTCGGTTTCCGTCGGCTCGATGAGCATGGCGCCATGGACGATGAGCGGAAAGTACATGGTCATGGGATGGTATCCCTCGTCGATCATCGCCTTGGCGATATCGAGAGTGGAGATTCCGGTGTCCTTCAGGTTTTGGTCATCGAAAAGGCACTCGTGCATGCACGGCCCTGGAAACGGCGCATTGTAGGCGCCGGAAAGACGCGCCAGCACGTAGTTGGCATTGAGCACGGCATCTTCGGCGACCTGTCGCAACCCGTCGGCGCCGTGACTCATCATGTAGGCGAGTGCCCGCACGAACATGCCCATCTGCCCGTGGAAACTGCGCAGGCGGCCGAAGGCCAGCCCGTCACCGTCGTGTTCGATGAGCCGCCAGTCATCACCATCGGCCTCGATGCGCGGCAGCGGCGCAAAGGGCAGCAGTTCCTCGCAGAGCACCACCGGCCCACTTCCCGGACCACCGCCGCCATGGGGAGTCGAGAAGGTCTTGTGAAGATTGATGTGCATCGCGTCAACGCCGAGATCTCCCGGTCTCACCCGGCCGACGATGGCATTGAAGTTGGCGCCATCGGCATAGAGGAAGGCTCCGGCAGAATGCAGCATGCCGGCAATCGTCTTGATGTCGGTCTCGAAGAGTCCGCAGGTGTTGGGGTTGGTCAGCATGAGAGCGGCGACATCGTCGTCGAGAGACCTCTCGAAGGCAGCCAGATCGACGCGCCCTCTCGCATCACAGGGCACGGTATCAACCCTGTAATCGCAGAGGGCTGCCGTCGCCGGATTGGTGCCGTGGGCCGATTCCGGAACAAGGATCCTGCGTCGCGCATCACCCCTGGCGGTAAGAGCAGCGCGAATGCACATCAGACCCGCGAACTCGCCGTGCGCGCCAGCTGCCGGTGACATGACCACACCCCGCAAGCCGGTGAGAGTGGTAAGCCAGTGCGCCAGAGTGGCGATGAGTTCCAGGCAACCCTGTGCCGTCGCCGGTGGCTGCAGGGGATGCGCCATGGCAAATCCCGGCAATCTGACGACCTTTTCGTTGAGCCGGGGATTGTGCTTCATGGTGCACGATCCCAGGGGGTAAAGGCCCGAATCGATTGCGTAGTTCTTCTGCGACAACCGCGTGAAGTGGCGCATCACTTCGGGCTCCGAGACTCCGGGCAGGCCGATGGCGCGGCGCTGCCTGACGCCACCCAGCTTCGGTGTCCTTCCTTCCGGTTCAGGAAGATCGACTCCGCTGCGCCCACCGCCGTCGAGTTCGAACAGTAGCGGCTCGTCCATGACAAGGCCGCGATGGCCACACGGTGTCATGTCGCTCATGACAGGATCTCCTGCAGTGCGCCGGCCAGGGCGTCGATTTCTCCCGCCGTCGTCATTTCCGTTGCGGCCACCAGCATCAGGTTCGCGAGGGAACCGTTCGCCGGCTCGAATCGTGACACCGGAA
>JAJEBJ010000359.1 GCA_022822575.1 Alphaproteobacteria bacterium
AAGAAACTGTTCTTCAACCTGCGGAAACTCAAGCGGCAGCTTCAGGCGATCGATGATGGCGATATGCCCCCTGAAACGGTGAAGGAGATCGCATCGCGTCTCGACGTGACGGAGCAGGACGTCATCAGCATGAACCGGCGCCTCTCCAGTCCGGACCACTCGCTGAACGCTCCGCTGCAGCCAGGCGGCGACGGCGAATGGATGGATTTCCTGGTCGATGACCAGAAGAACCAGGAAGAGACCCTCGGCGAGTCTGAGGAACTGGAAACACGGCGTGAACTCCTCGCCGACGCCATGGAGATCCTGAACGCCCGCGAGCGCCACATCCTCGTTGAACGCCGCCTGTCGGAAGACCCGAAGACCCTCGAGGATCTCTCACGGGAGTATGGCATCAGCCGGGAGCGGGTACGCCAGATCGAGGCACGGGCCTTCGAGAAGATCCAGAAGGCAATGCACAAGGCTGCGGCGGAACGCCTGCGCATCGCCGACGTCTAGACGTCAATCGGCGAAGGGATCGGTCACGCGAATCGTGTCATCGCGTTCCGGACCGGTTGACAGCAGGGCCACGGGAGCCTCGATCAGTTCCTCAATGCGGCGGACGTACTTGATGCAGGTCGCCGGCAGTTCCCCCCAGGAGCGGGCGCCCCGGGTATTCTCGCGCCAACCGTTGAAGGTCTCGTAGCGCGCTTCCACCTCGGCCTGCCGGGCTGCCATGGCAGGGAGATGATCAAGATCGCTGCCCTGCCATCGATAGCCCGTGCAGACCTTGAGTTCGTCGATGCCGTCCAGCACGTCCAGCTTGGTCAATGCAATTCCCTGGATGCCACCGACCTTGATGGCCTGGCGGACCATGACGGCATCGAACCAACCACAACGCCGCGGCCGTCCCGTCACCGTACCGAACTCCTGGCCCCGCTCCCGGAATACGCTGCCGACGTCGTTCGTCTGCTCCGTGGGAAAGGGGCCTGCACCCACCCTGGTGGTGTAGGCCTTGGTGATGCCCAGGACATAGTGAAGGGCATGGGGACCAATCCCTGAACCCGTTGCCGCGGCAGCGGCCAGGGTGTTCGAAGATGTCACATAGGGAAATGTTCCGTGATCGACATCGAGAAAATGACCCTGTGCTCCCTCGAAAAGAATGCGTTTGCCGCTGCGGCGGAGATGTTCGAGCTCCTTCCAGACCGGACGGGAGAACTCCAGGAGGGGCCCGGCGATCCGCCGCAGCTCCGCGAGCAGCGTCTCCCGATCGATCGCATCGAGTCCCGATGCCCGGCGCAGCACGTCGTGATGATCGACAAGATGGGAGAGCTTCGCCTGGAGCGTTCCGTCATCGGCAAGATCACACACGCGCAGGCCCCGGCGCGCCACCCTGTCCTCGTAGGCCGGGCCGATACCCCGCCCGGTCGTGCCGATGGCGGCATCGCGCCTGGCTGCCTCCCGGGCCCGGTCGAGTTCACCGTGAAACGGCAGGATGAGATGGGCGCTCTCCGAGATCAGCAGATTGCCGGGCGTGACCATCACGCCCTGTTCGCCGATCTTCCTGATTTCGTCGAAGAGGGCCCAGGGGTCGATGACCACGCCATTGCCGATAATCGACAGTTTGTCGGGTCGCACCACGCCCGAGGGCAGCAACGACAGCCTGAAGACGTGGTTGCCCACCTCGAGTGTGTGGCCGGCATTGTGTCCGCCCTGGAAGCGCACCACGACATCGGCGCGTTCCGAAAGCCAGTCCACAATCTTTCCCTTGCCCTCGTCCCCCCACTGGGAGCCGACAACCACGACGTTCGCCATTGATCAGGGTCCTTGTGCTGAAATCACGTCCGCAGTTGAATGGCCCGCACCGGCATGCCGGGCCTCAGCCTCGGCATGCCGGTGCGAGAATGCTCACGATCCTGTCCGGGACCGTGCCAGGTCCTCGGGACTCATCTGGAACCCGGTGTAGACCGTAAAGGAGGCGACATCGGTCATGCGGGCATAGCCAAACTCCTGATCTATTGTCTGGCTGTAGATGATCTCCCCCGAACCCGGGAGAATGCGTACGGGCGATTCGACCACCTTCTTGGAAATGATCCTGCCATCGCGGTCCTCGAGCGCCACGAACAGCGGGAAGGAAACATCCTGTGGCACGTCGCGCGGAGTTGTCGTCACCAGGATTTCGAGATGCGCGGTGAGGCGGACGCGGTGGCTCTCCGGCATGAACGAACATGACCATCTCAGCCCGCCGATGCTTGCGACATGGCCGGCCCCGTCATCCTCGTCGGCATGGATGGCAAGGCGTGAGGCCTCGGCCACCAGCAGCAGGTCGGGACAGGTGGCCTCCACCGGCAGGACCTCCTCACCTGCACAGGCATGAAGGAGGAGCAGCAGCATGAAAAGACACGGCGCGATGACGGAATCCCGGCGAATCCTGGTGACAAGCCGCCGGCATGCTGCCTGCAGGGGCAGGCGGTATCGCATGGACCCGGTCTCGCCTGCGGATTGTCGCGAACGAACGGTCCTAGAGAGAACTGTGGGTACCGTCACAGTAGGGCCGGTTACCGGTCCGCTTGCAGGCACAAAGCCAAGCCGTGCCCGTCTCGTCGGGAGTGAAGATGACGGGCATGAAACCGGTTCCCTTGTGGGAACCGTCACAGAACGGCTGCCGGGCGCTGCGGCCGCAACTGCACCAGAACTGCTTTTCGCCTTCCTTGAGTTCCACCTTGAAAGGAGACTTCGCGGCCACGACGGCACCTTCACTCATGCCTTGTCCTTCTCTCACTCGGCAAGTTATGATTCAGCTTCGCAGAATAGAACCCGGCGCAGTCGCAAACAAGCGGAACGAAATGATCATGGAGATACTCCTCGCCAGTCCCAGGGGTTGCTGTGCCGGTGTCGACCGGGCGATCGAGATCGTCGAGCGAACGCTTGAGCTCTACGGTGCTCCGGTCTACGTGCGACACGAAATCGTCCACAACCGGCACGTGGTGGCGTCCCTCGAAGCGAAGGGCGTGGTGTTCGTCGAGGAACTCGAGGAGATCGAGCATACCGACCGGCCTGTGGTGTTCTCGGCGCACGGTGTGCCGAAAGCAGTGCCGGAGGAAGCCCGCCGGCTAAACCTCGTCTACTTCGATGCCACCTGCCCGCTCGTCTCCAAGGTTCACATCGAGGCGCAAAAGCACTACCGCAAGGGCCGGCGGATGATTCTCGTTGGCCACGAGGGGCATCCGGAGGTGGTGGGCACCATGGGGCAACTGCCGGAAGGCAGCATTCTTCTCGTGCAGAATCGCGAGGAAGCGGAAACCGTGGACCCCGGTGACCATCAGGAACTCGCCTACATCACCCAGACAACGCTCTCCGTCGATGACACGAGGGGCATCGTTGACGTGCTCATGAGACGCTTTCCCGGCATCCACGGGCCACATCGACAGGACATCTGCTATGCCACCACCAATCGGCAGGCCGCCGTGCGGGCCATCGCTCCCGACTGCGATCTGGTTCTGGTGGTGGGGTCCGCTACATCGTCGAACTCCTCCAGGCTCGTCGAAGTGGCACTGAAGGCCGGGGCGGGAAATGCCTGTCTCATCGAGAATGCCGGCCACCTGGAGAGTTTTGATCTCGAAGGCGTGTCGACACTCGGCCTCACCGCCGGTGCATCGGCGCCCGAGACTCTCGTTCAGGACGTACTCGGGTACCTGCGTGACCGCCATGATGTGACAATCAGGGAAGTCCGGGTATCCGAGGAGAATGTTCACTTCAGACTGCCGCACGCCCTGGCCCACTGAACGGGCGGTTCGATGGCCGTCTACACCGATGTCGCGACCGAGGAGCTCGCTGTCTTCCTCGCCGATTACGACGTCGGCGGCATCCTCGCCATGAAGGGCATTGCAGAAGGCGTCGAGAACAGCAACCACCTCGTCATGACCGACGCCGGGCCCTACATCCTCACCCTCTACGAGAAGCGGGTGAAGGAGGAGGATCTGCCCTTCTTTCTCGGTCTCATGGAACATCTCGCCGCCCGGGGGGTGCCCTGTCCCACTCCGATCAGGGACCGCGAGGGACGCGCACTCAAGCGGCTCAACGGCAAGGCGGCTGCCCTGATCAGTTTCCTCGAAGGCGTGTCGCCGGGAGTCATCGAGGCCCGTCACTGCAGCGCCGTGGGAGACGCTCTGGCGGAGATGCATCTCAAGGGAGCCGACTTTGCCATGCATCGCCCCAATGCACTGGGGCTGTCGTCATGGAACAGCCTGGCGGGTCAGTGCCGCGAGCGTGCCGACGAGGTGGAACCGGGCCTTGCCGACGAGATCTCAAGGGAACTCGACATCCTCCATGAATGCTGGCCCCGGGACCTGCCACACGGCGTTATCCACGCCGACCTCTTCAGTGACAACGTGTTCTTCCGCGGACCGCGGCTGACAGGCCTGATCGACTTCTACTTCGCCTGCAACGATCTCCTCGCCTACGATATCGCGGTATGCCTCAACGCATGGTGCTTCACCGGTGATGCGCGGTTCGATGTCGCCAGGGGACGTGCCCTGATCGATGGCTACGCCTCCCGCCGACCTCTCGACGACGCGGAAAGAGAGGCTCTCTCCCTGCTGGCGCGGGGCGCCGCCCTGCGCTTCCTGCTGACCCGTCTCTATGACTGGCTCAATCCCGTGGGAGGGGCCATCGTGACGCCGAAGGATCCCGGCGAGTTCCTCAGGGTCATGCGCTATCACCGCAATCACCCTTCGCTGGACCCGTGAGCACAACACCTGATCACATCGTGATTCACACCGATGGCGCCTGTTCGGGCAATCCGGGACCGGGCGGCTGGGGAGCGTTGCTCGAGTGGCGGGGACACAGGAAGGAAATCTGCGGCGGGGAGAACTGGACCACCTCCAACCGCATGGAACTGACCGCGGCGATCCGCGCCCTGGAATCACTCCGCCAGCCATCACCGGTCACCCTCTTCACCGACAGCCAGTACCTGCGCCAGGGAATCACATCGTGGATTCACCGGTGGAAGACCAACGGCTGGACAACCGCCAGCCGCCAGCCGGTCAAGAATGCGGACCTGTGGCGCACGCTCGATTCACTGATCACCCGTCACAAGGTCGACTGGCAATGGGTCAAGGGACATGCCGGCAATCCCGGCAACGAATGCGCCGACCGGTTGGCCCGAAAGGGAATGCAGCAACAGGGCGCGCCGTGACACGTTTGCGGGAACAACCCGAGACCCCATCTGGCAAGGAGGCCGGAGACGAGAACTTCCCCGTTGCCTCACGTCTGATTGCCCGTCCCTTCCGCCGCCACGTGCATCTCTTCTACACCTTCGCCCGGGCCGCCGACGACATCGCCGACAACCCGGAACTCGAGGCAGACGACAAGATCGCCCGCCTCAACCTCTTCGCCGATGCCCTCGTCAACCCTCGAGCGGACTCCGGCGCGCCCTCTTCAGCGCTCGCCCTCGCCCGCAGTCTCGATGAGACCGGTGTGTCGAACCGCCACCCTCTCGATCTCCTGGACGCCTTTCGCCAGGACGCAACGACACTGCGCTACGAAACCTGGGACGACCTCCTGGACTACTGTTACCGGTCGGCCGCCCCCGTGGGGCGGTATCTCATCGACCTCCACGGCGAACCGGACTCTGCCTACGAGGCTTCGGACAATCTCTGCAACGCCCTTCAGGTGCTCAATCACCTGCAGGACTGCAAGACGGATCGCGAACGCCTCGACAGGGTCTACATCCCCCTCGTGTGGTTCCGCGAAGCCGGCATTGGCGTCGAGGCCCTTGACGGCGCCTGCTCGACCACCGCCATGCGCCGCATTCTCGATCGGTGTCTTGTCGCCACCGGAGACCTTCTGGAACGGGCAGCACCGTTGCCCGACCGGATCCGAGGCCTGCGATTTTCCATGGAGTGCGCCGTAATCGTCACGATTGCCAGAAAGCTCAGATCGGAACTCGACCGCCGCGATCCACTGGCCGAGCGGGTTGTTCTCTCCCGTGTCCAGTACGTCGAGTCCTTTCTGCAGCCGATTCCCTCCCTCGTGAGAAGGGCCCTCACACGGCGACGCTGACCCACTGCATACCATGAGCGCTGTTGCCGGATCCGCGAACCCGCCAAGCCTCGCAACCGTGTTGACGCCGACTGCGACCATGACATTGCGCGCCGGACGCGCCGCCGGCTTCGACGATGAACCGACGCACATCGAGGGAGCCGGGAAGCTGATCCTGCACCGCGCCTTGCGAGCGCTGCCCCGCAAGGACGGCTCGGGCAGCGTTCGCGCCACGAAGACGGGCGCCTACAGCGTTCCCCTGAAGGCGCCGCCATCGAGCACCAGATTCTGACCGGTGATGAAGCCGGCACTTGCGCTGCACAGGAAAGCGCAGGCCGCACCGAATTCATCCGGATCACCGAAACGCCCCGCCGGATTTTCGCGGGCCTCACGCGCCATGGCTTCCTCCAGACTCTCTCCCGACTCCGCACGTCCGGTCATGGTCTGGCGCAACCGGTCGGTGGCGAAGGGACCCGGGAGCAGGCCGTTGATGGTCACGTTGCGGGCCACGGTCTGGCGAGCGAGACCGGCACAGAAGCCCGTCAGTCCGGCACGCGCGCCGTTGGAGAGACCGAGCGTCTCGATGGGCGACTTCACCGCCGCCGACGTGATGTTGACGATGCGCCCGAACCCTCGCTCCATCATGCCGTCCACTGTCGCCCTGATCAGCATGATCGCGGTCAGCATGTTGGCATCGAGAGCGCGGAGCCAGTCATCCCGCTCCCACTCGCGAAAATCGCCGGGCGGCGGACCACCAGCGTTGTTGACGAGAATGTCGGGCGCATCCCAGGCATGGACCAGGGCGTCCTGGACGTCCCTTTGCGTGACGTCGCCGGGGACTTCCCTGACCTCGACCTCCGGACAGGCTCTCCTGATTGCCGCCGCCGTCTCGGTTACCGTCTCCACCGAGCGGCCGTTGATCAGCACGTCGCAGCCTTCCGCAGCCAGCGCCTCGGCACAGGCCCGCCCCAGGCCCTTGCTCGATGCACACACGATGGCCTTGCGGCCTGCCAGACCAGTCTTCATCTTCATGTCTCCCTGTCGGATGATGAATCAAGAAATGCCGTCTCGAGCGCACGCCTCGCCCGGGGCACGGTGATCGGACTCTTCTCGACCAGCGACAGCCGGTCGAGGGTCTCGACGATGGTGCCGATGGCGCCAAAGGACCGTTCCATGCGCACGACGAGGTATGAAATGACCCCGTCGTTGACCCTGATCTGGCGGTCGCGGAACTGTTTGGACAGCACGGCGGCAATCAGCTCATCCTCCGGACGGCCAATTGCAACAGCCGGCAACGCCGCCAGCCGCGAACGAAGATCGGGCAGCGAGACACGCCAGCGCGCGGGCGGCGCCGTATCCGTGATGAGGAGGTACCCGCCTTCCTCTCGCACGAGATTGATGACATGCAGCAGACCGGATTCACTGAATCCGCCTGCCGGGTCTTCCAGAACCAGGTTGCCGCCTAGCCAGGAGTCGAAGAAGTCGGGACCGATCTCTGCGGCGCTCACCTGCCTGGCGTCGCTCCTCCGGCGCCAGATGTCCGCCAGGTGTGTCTTGCCCGATCCCTTGGGCCCCCAGATGGCGAGACCCCGACCGTCCCAGTCCGGCCAGCGATCGATCCAGGCCCTGGCATCGGCGTTGCTGTCGGCGACGAGGAATTCCGCCTCGTCGAAGGCTGGCTGGTGATCGTATTCGAAAACGTACTGGTTCACGGCTTCACGATGGCGAGGAGACCCGCCTGGGCATCGACATCGAGGCCGGCACTGCGCATGCGGAAGAGAAGGTTCTCGCGGGTTCCGGTGTAGAGCAGTCTGGCGCGTACTCTCGTCGTCGAGACGAGAAGAGGAATGACCGCCTGCAGGGCCGGAGCACTTTCGAGGCGATCGCGGATATCGACCCACTCCGCGAGGCTCGTTACGGGGATGTCGGCAAAGACGGAGACGGTCGGACCGGCCGGCGCCAGGGCCATGGCTGCCCAGTGCTCGTCAATACCGGTACGGCTCGCCTCGACCGCCTGGCCGAGAGTCTCCATCGGCCAAGTCTGCGGCACGTTGCGCGCCATGAGGACAGGGTTTGCTCCGTCCTCGTCAATCCAGGTAAGCCGTTGACGAAGGGCGTCCTCGTTCTTCCTTGCATGGGCGATGAGGACTCCGTCTGCGCGATGGCGAGACACCAGTGGCGCCAGCAGACTCCAGTCTTGCGAGAGGGCGTCAGCAGCATCGATGAGACTGATGTCCCGAAGGTCGCCGCCGGGTACGATGAGTTCGACGGCACTGTTTCCTGCGCTGGAGCGCTGCCAGGCGGAAAGCCAGACGTTCGAATCCTCCCAAAGTACAAGCTGCGGGCCTGACTGCAGAACCGGCAGCACCACAAGAACCGGTCCCGGCGTGTCCAGATGGCTGACGCCGGACTGGCCGAGAATCTCCAGCACCGCGTCCGCCTGGAAGCGGACGCTGATGACCGCCTGGTAGCGTCCCGCCGACATCTTCTCGTCATCGAATTCGAGACCCTGCACGAGAGTGTCGAGGGTGGCGCCTTCCTGGTCGAGAATGGCCTCGGGATCGCCTCGAACGAGACGCCTCGCGAGGTCGCTCCAGGCGATCTGCAGGGCCGAGCGGAGAGCCTGCATGCGGGCCAGGCGGGTGTCTTCGGCCGTTTCGTCAACGGCAACGCCTGAGATCGTGAAAACCTCTCCGTCAGCCGCCAGTGGCGATGCGACAATGAGCGCGGCACACGTGACAAGGCCAAGCCTCCACATCTTCAAAGGCATGGTGTGCCGGCCCCTCATTGCAATGATGCGGTCATGACGTAATGTGCGCCCATCCTACCAGTGCCGGGGGTGGGGTGCGAGACCGGGAAGATGGCCTCGCCGATGCCGTATGTCGCACGCTGCCCGGCAAAGCCTTGCGTGAGGGAGTGGCCGGGATGACGGGTCTCACCTACGGGGATGCAGGCGTCAATCTCGATGCCGGACGCCGGATTGTCGATGCTGCGGCACCTCTCGCCGCGTCCACCAGGCGTCCCGGTGCCGATGCCAGGCTCGGCGGTTTCGGCGGTCTCTTCGATCCCAGGGCAGCGGGGTACCGCGACCCGGTTCTGGTCTCGGCCACCGACAGTGTCGGCACCAAGCTGCGACTCGCCGTGGACACCGGCATTCACGACACCATCGGCATCGACTGCGTGGCCATGTGCGTCAACGATGTTCTGGCCCAGGGTGCAGAACCCCTGTTCTTTCTCGATTACCTCGCGATGGGCAAACTCGATGTGGACACCGGCACAGAGATCGTAGCCGGCGTCGCCGCTGGTTGCCGGATGGCGGGGTGTGCCCTCATTGGAGGGGAAACGGCCGAATTGCCCGGTATCTACGCTGTCGGGGACTACGATCTCGCCGGGTTCTGTGTGGGCGCTGCGGAACGCGGCACCCTGCTCCCCGGAGATACCATGGAGGCCGGCGACATCCTTCTGGCTCTCGCCTCGGACGGCATTCACTCCAACGGATTCTCGCTCGTCCGCCGCATTCTCGACGAACGGGCCGTTTCGCTCGATGGCGCAGCCCCATTCGACCCGGACCGGCGCCTGGCCGACGTGCTGATGCGTCCCACCCGCATTTACGTCAGGAGCGTTCTTGAAGCCATTTCCACAGGTCACGTGAAGGGCGTTGCACACATCACCGGCGGCGGCCTCGTCGAGAACGTTCCACGGATTCTCCCCGAGGGTCTTGCCGCGCGCATCGAGGTGGGCAGCTGGCCGATGGACCCGGTGTTTTCCTGGCTGGCCAGGGATACCGTCGATGACGGCGAGATGCTGCGCACGTTCAATTGCGGCGTCGGCATGGTGCTGGTGGTGGCAAGGGATGGCAGCGGGCAGGTCGAGACCACCCTGGAAGGCCATGGCGAGACCGTGACGGTTGTCGGCGCTCTCGAATCGGCGGACGGCGAACCGCGTGTCCTCCTTGATGCCCCCGACCACTGGCTGGCATGACGAGGATTGCCGTTTTCATCTCTGGACGCGGCTCCAATCTGCAGGCATTGATCGATGCCCGGGCCAGGGGTGATCTCGCCGGAGACATCGGTGTCGTCGTGTCCAGCCGGACCGGAGCCCCGGGCCTGGAGAGGGCACGCAAGGCCGGCCTCCACCACTGCGTCGTCGAACCAGCCGACCACGCGAGCCGGGAAGCCTTCGATGCCGAGCTCGACCGTGTGGCGAAACAGACAGGATGCGGCCTGATCTGTCTTGCCGGATTCATGCGGATCCTGACACCCGGATTTGCACAGGCCTGGCGCGATCGCATCCTCAACATTCACCCTGCCCTGCTCCCCGCCTTTCCCGGAACCGACTGCCATCGCCGCGTCCTCGACAGTGGAGTCATGATCACCGGCTGCACCGTGCACTTCGTCCGCCCTCAGGTAGACGCCGGTCCCATCATCGCCCAGGCCGCCGTTCCGGTCCTTCCCGGAGACGACGAGAAGAGTCTCGCCGACCGGGTTCTCGTGGCAGAACACAGGATCTATCCCCTGGCCCTCGATCTCGTGCTGCAGGGCCGTGTCAGGGTCATCGAAGAGCGTGTGGTTGTCGATGCGCCGGTACGGTCAGACGACATGCTGGTCAATCCGGCGCCCTGAAGGGGCGTTTCAACCGACGATGTCGCGCGCCGAAAAGAAGAAGGCGATCTCGGTTGCCGCGTTGTCAGGTGAATCGGACCCATGAACCGAGTTGGCCACAAGGGATTCAGCGAACACCTGGCGAATGGTCCCGTCGGCGGCTTGCTCGGGATTGGTGGCCCCCATGATGTCGCGGTTGCGGGCGACGGCATCCCGGCCTTCAAGAACCTGCACCACCACCGGGCCGGACGTCATGAGTGCGACAAGGGATTCGAAGAAGGGGCGCTCCCGGTGCACGGCATAGAAGGTCCTCGCCTCGTCAACGGTGAGCCAGGTGCGTTTCTGGGCGACAATCCGCAGTCCGGCCTCTTCGAGCATGGCATTGATCCTGCCCGTGAGGTTGCGACGGGTGGCGTCAGGCTTGATGATCGAGAGTGTACGCTCCGTCATGAAGGACAATCCTGCTGTTGAAGACGAGGCGTGCCTTATAGGCGAAGAGTTCCGGTGCCGTCCACATGGGACCGCCTCTTGAGACAAGGGTCGCGGTCACGACAATGTTTGCGAATTGACGAGGGGGAGATCATGACATCGTCACCTGTTGAAGGCGGTTGCAGTTGCGGCGCCGTGAGGTACCGCGTCACCGGCACGCCGCTCCTTGTTCACTGCTGCCACTGCACATGGTGCCAGCGCGAGACCGGCTCGGCATTCGCGCTCAACGCCATGATCGAAAGCAGCCATGTCGAGACTCTCACCGGCACGCCCGAGACGGTCGACACGCCGAGCGCGAGCGGCAAGGGCCAGAAGATCGTGCGTTGTCCGCAGTGCCGGGTTGCCGTGTGGAGCCACTACGGCGCCTCGGGCACGGCGATCTCCTTCGTGCGCGTCGGCACGCTCGACGACCAGAGCGTCATGGCGCCGGACGTTCACATCTACACCTCGACCCGCCGCCCGTGGGTGCACCTTGGTGACGGTGCGCCGGTCTTCGACGCCTTCTACGATCCGCGGGTGACGTGGCCGGCGGAGGTCATGGGACGCTACCTGGCGGCACGGTCCGCCGAATCGTGACACTCTGGGCCATCTCCGACCTCCACCTCACGCATCCGGTCAACCGCGGCGCCCTCGAGGAGATTCCTGACAAGCCGGATGACTGGCTCGTCGTGGCGGGCGATGTGACCAACGGATCCCTCCACCTCGACTGGTGCTTCCGGATCCTGAAACGGAAGTTCGCGACAGTCATCTGGGTTCCGGGCAACCACGAACTGTGGTCCAGAAAGGACGATCCGCGAGGCAAGGCGCTCTATGACAAGCTGGTGGCCGTTGCCCGTTCGCACGACATCATCACGCCGGAGGACCCCTGGCCGGTCTATACCGGAGCGGGCGAGGATACCGTCATTGCGCCGCTCTTCCTTCTCTACGACTACAGTTTCCGCCCTGACACCGTGGCCGACGATCAGGTGATCGCCTGGGCGCGCGAGGACGGTATTGTGTGTGCTGACGAGTTCTATCTCCATCCCGACCCCTTTTCCGACCGTGCTTCGTGGTGCGCTCACCTGTGCGCCAGGGCCGCATGCCGTCTCGAGTCCCTGCCCTCCGGCCAGCCGACGATCCTCGTCAATCACTTCCCCCTGGAGGAGCAGCACGCCCGTCTGCCAAGCATTCCGCGTTTCAGCCCGTGGTGCGGCACTCGAAGAACGAGGGGATGGCATCTGCGTTACAACGCCCGCGCCGTGATTTACGGTCATCTCCACCTGCGCTCCACCACCTGGCTCGACGGCATTCCGTTCCAGGAAGTCTCCCTCGGCAATCCACCCCAGTGGAATCCGGAGCGGGGAATTGCCAGCTATCTCCACGAGGTCGTCCTGGCGCCCTGACACGCCGGGAGGGACCGGTAGCCGGGTCTGAATGATCGCGCCTTGAAGGGCCCTCGAAGCACTGTACCCTGCAGCGGAGATGTTTCGGGAGAGACGATCATGGAGAGCATCCAGGACCGCATGGATACCGGCGATGTCCTTGTCATCGACGGCGGCATGGGCACCGAACTCGAGCGCCGCGGGGTCCCGATGGATGCCCAGTCGTGGGCCGGATCTGCCCTGAAGACCCACCCTGATGTGATCCGCACCATCCACCGGGAGTTCATCGATGCCGGCGCGGACATCCTGATCGCCAATTCCTATGCCGCAGCTCCCCACGTCTTGAGTCATGCCGGCTTTTCCGAAGCCGAGGCACTCGCTCTCAATCGCCTCGCCTGCGAGCTCGTGCGAGAAGCCGTCGCGGAGGCGGCGCCGAATCGCCGGATCTGGATCGCCGGTTCACTGTCGAGCTTCTATGCCGGCCTCAGCGCCTGGCCTTCGATGGACGAGGCTCGACGGAGCTATGCACTGCAGGCCGAAACCCTGGTCGCGGCCGGCTGTGACCTGCTGGTCACGGAGATGATGCTCGATGTCACCGTCTCGCCGCTGGCCGTCGGCGCCGCCGCGGCCACCGGCCTTCCCGTGTGGGTCGGCTTCAGCGTGCGCACCTCGAATGGCCGGGTCCTCGGGCTCAACGAACGCACCGACCTGGCATTCGAGCGCATCCGTGATGACTGTCTTGGCGCGGGTGACGCCCAGGCCGCCGGTATCATGCACAGCGAGATGTGCGACACCCCGCCCGGCCTCGATCAATTGAAGGAGGTCTGGTCGGGACCTCTCTTCGCCTACCCTCATTCCGGGAGCTTCAGGATGCCCAACTGGCAGTTCGACGACGAGGTCGAACCTGACGCATTCGCGCGCGAAGCCGCCAGCTATCTCGATCGCGGCGTCACGGCGATCGGTGGCTGCTGTGGCATGAGCCCTCACCACATCGCTGCCCTTGCGCGACGTCTGGGGAGAGACGGCTGGTCGTGAGTGCACGCGTGGATGCCGGAAACAGCACCAGTGAACCGATCGAACTGCGGAAGGCAATCGTCACCGGCAGCGGGCGCGGACCGCGCACCCCGATCGCCGGATCCCCGCCGGCCGGAACCATGCTGTCGATGAAGTTCTGAACCTCATTCCCCGAACGTGGCCGGCGGAGACTCAGGCCGCTTCGCTGAGAACGGCTCCCGGTTCGAGCACCAGTCCCGAGGCGCCGGTAGTGACCTTGACGACCGAGCCATCGGCGACCTCGCCCTTGAGAATCAGGGCAGCAAGCGTGTCCTGCAGGGCACGCTGCAGGACACGCTTGAGAGGACGGGCGCCATTGGCCGGATCGTACCCGGCCCCGGCCAGCCATTCGCGCGCCTCCTCATCGACATCGATGGTGATGTTGCGGTCCTCGAGAAGCATGCTGACGCGGCGAAGCTGGATGTCGACAATGGCGGACATCTCATCGCGGTCAAGCCGGCGGAAGAAGATGACTTCGTCCAGACGGTTGAGAAACTCCGGGCGGAATCGCGTCCTGAGTTCCGCCATCACCAGTTCCCTCGCCTGTTCGTCGTCACCATCCTCCGCGAGGTCCGCCAGGTATCCGGCTCCGGCATTGGACGTCATGACGATCACCGTGTTCCTGAAGTCGACGGTACGACCGTGCCCGTCTGTCAGGCGGCCGTCGTCGAGGACCTGCAGGAGAATGTTGAAGACATCCGCGTGGGCCTTCTCGATCTCGTCAAAGAGCACCACCCGGTATGGCCGGCGGCGTACCGCCTCCGTCAGGATCCCGCCTTCCTCGTAGCCGACGTATCCCGGCGGCGCCCCGATCAGCCTCGCGACGGCGTGCTTCTCCATGTACTCGGACATGTCGATACGCACCATCGCGGATTCGTCATCGAACATGAACTCGGCAAGCGCCTTGACGAGTTCGGTCTTGCCGACTCCCGTCGGACCAAGAAACATGAAGCTGCCGATCGGCCGCAGGGGATCCTGCAGTCCGGCTCGTGACCGCCTCACAGCGTTGGCGACAACGCCAAGCGCCTCGTCCTGGCCGACCACACGGGCCGAAAGCGAACGCTCCATGTCGACGAGCCGTTCGCGCTCTCCTTCGAGCATGCGCTCAACGGGTATGCCGGTCCATTTCGACACCACAGAAGCGATGGCCTCTTCCGTGACCTCCTCGCCGGGCATCTGATCGCTTTCGGCTTCCCCGATGGCCGCAAGGCGGCGCTCGAGATCGGGTATCACGCTGTAGGCCACCTCTCCGGCACGGGCGAGATCGCCCTGGCGCTGCGCCTGCTCGAGTTCCAGGCGGGCATCATCGAGACTCTCCTTGAGTTGACGCATCTCCTCGAGCCGGTCCCGCTCCTTTTGCCATTCGGCGTTCAGCGCGAAGGCGCGGCCTTCCAGATCGGCGAGTTCCCGTTCGAGGCGTTCAAGGCGTTCACGCGATACCCGGTCAGCCTCCCGGCCAAGGGCCTCGCGTTCGATCTTGAGCTGGATGATACGGCGCTCAAGTTCGTCTATCTCCTCGGGTCTGGAGTCGATCTCCATTCTCAGCCTGCTGGCGGCTTCATCGACGAGGTCAATGGCCTTGTCGGGCAGGAAGCGGTCGGTGATGTAGCGGTTGGAGAGCCGCGCCGCAGCGATTGTCGCGCCGTCGCTGATTCGCACGCCGTGGTGAAGTTCGTATTTTTCCTTGAGACCGCGAAGAATGGAGACCGTGGCCTCGACCCCCGGTTCTTCGACCAGGACCGGTTGGAAACGACGTGCGAGCGCCGCGTCCTTCTCGATATGCCGGCGGTACTCGTCGAGAGTCGTGGCGCCGACACAGTGGAGCTTGCCACGCGCCAGCAGGGGCTTGAGCAGGTTGGAGGCATCCATCGCGCCATCAGCCGCTCCGGCGCCGATGAGGGTGTGAAGCTCGTCGATGAAGCAGATGATGTCACCCGACGAGTCCTCGATCTCTCCGAGGACCGCCTTCATGCGCTCCTCGAACTCTCCCCGGAACTTCGATCCGGCGACCATCGACCCCAGGTCAAGGGCAATCACGGTCCTGTTGGCAAGGGATTCGGGCACGTCGTGATTGACGATGCGCTGGGCAAGACCCTCGACGATGGCCGTCTTTCCCACCCCCGGTTCGCCGATCAGCACCGGGTTGTTCTTGGTCCTGCGGGACAGCACCTGCATGGTGCGGCGAATCTCCTCGTCACGGCCGATGACCGGGTCGAGATCGCCCTCCCGGGCTGCCGCCGTCAGATCCCGGGCATACTTGCGCAGAGCTTCGAACGACTCCTCGGCGGTCTGGCTGTCGGCGGTGCGCCCCTTGCGCATGTCGGCGATGGCGGTGGCGAGCGCCGCAGGTGTCAATCCGGCTGCAGCGAGAATCTCTCCCGTATCGCTGTCGGCACGGGCCACGGCCTCGAACATGCGTTCCGCCGTGACAAAACTGTCGCCGGTTTCCGCGGCGCGCTTGCCCGCGTCCTCGATGATCCTGAGGAATTCCCTGGAGGCGTAGAGATGTTCGGCTCCGCTACCGGTGATCCTCGGCAGACGCTGGAGCGCCTTGTCGATGTCGGCCAGCGCTCGTTCCGGATCGGCGCCGGCGGCGCGCATCAGCTCCGCCGCGAGCCCCTGGCGATCGGCGAGAAGTTCCCTGGCCAGATGGCACGGAACGATGTGCTGATGCCCCCGTGCCTCAGCGAGGCCGTGGGCCGCCTGAATGAATCCGCGCGACCTCTCCGTGAATTTCCCCAGATCCATCGATCATGATCCCTGTGACCTGCATCCCATGTAGTGTTGCATTTCTGCAACACAAGAGGTCTGAAGGTTTGACCGGAATTCCTGGATGGAGAGGGGAGCCGTCAGTCCTTCGGGAATGACGGCGGCAGACGCCCTGTCAGGTGATGACCGGCTGCTCGCTGTCGGGTGTGGCCGGTGCGGGTTCGTCGTCGCGTCCGGCGCCGTTGGTTCTGCGCCGGCTCCGTGGCCGGGGATGATCACTCCCCTTTTCGACCGCCTTGCCCTCAAGTGATGCCGATGCCTCGTCGTCGGGAGCCGGGGCGCAGGACACCGCCGAATCCCCCTGGGACTGGTCGTCCGGCGTCCGGTGCTGTCGTTCGGCCCGCTCCTCGCGTTCACGCTGCTGTTCGGCGGCACGCTCGGCATGCTGATTGACGATCCTCTGATAGTGCTCTGCGTGCTGCAGGCAGTTCTCTGCCACCACCAGATCACCGGATGACGATGCATCGCGCGCCAGCATGAGGTACCTGTCGGCAATCTGCTGGGCTGTCCCCCGTACCTTGACGTCGGGGCCGGTACTTTCGAATGACTGGTTGCGGTTGTTCCCTCCGGCACGACGCGCATTGCCGCGATTGTTGCGGAAACGCCTGCCCGATCCACCTGATCTCATGGAAAACTCGCTCTCGACGGTTTCTGTTTGGTTGGAAGCGACGGTCTTGCCGGGTGCTTGCGTACGGTGTTCCGCGGGGTCACAAGCCGGTTCCGCACTCGACGGTGACACATATTCCCGCTGACGGCAAATCCTCGTCCGTCACCTGACGGTAAACAATCCGGCGGAGCTTTCCAAGGACTTTCTTCACGGATTTCGATGCGCCAGAACGAGGACGCGGTGCCGACCGCCGTAATCGTCGAGCGCGGCCACCACGTCAAGACCGCTGTCACCGGCGAGAACCGCCAGTCCCTGCCGCTGGTCGGGGCCATGTTCGATGACGGCCACGCCGTCCCTTGTGAGAAGTGTGGCGAGGCGC
Organism: Alphaproteobacteria bacterium; assembly: GCA_022822575.1. GTDB lineage: Bacteria > Pseudomonadota > Alphaproteobacteria > SP197 > SP197 > SP197. The sequence goes on from JAJEBJ010000359.1 coordinate 17,278, forward strand.
GGAACAATCCGGCGATAGCAGTCGTATCCGTCCACGCCGCCTTCGAAGGCCACACCGGGCTCATGCAGGGCGACTTCCGGATCAAGTCCGGCCATGTCGTCGCCCGACACGTAAGGAGGATTGGCGACGACAAGATCGAATGTCGAATCAAGGGCCGCGGCCCAGTCCCCGCACATGATCCAGGCGCGGTCGCCGACCCCATGGCGGCGCGCGTTGCGGGCCGCCACGGCACATGCCCGCTCACTGATGTCGACGCCAAGACCCGTG
>JAJEBJ010000402.1 GCA_022822575.1 Alphaproteobacteria bacterium
ATCCGGTCCCAAGAAAATTCTTCGGATTCGGCCCGATCGACGTGCTCGGCCATACCGTCATGATGTCCGACCGCGAAAAGACCGTCATCGACTGCATCGACCGTCCAGACCTCGCCGGCGGCGAAGGAGAGGCTGCGACCATCCTGGCGACGGCTTGCCGCCGCATCGACTGGCACAAGGCGGCCAGCTATCTGGAGCGGATGTCCTCCAAGACGCTCACGCGACGCTTCGGGTGGCTGGCGGAACGCGCCGGCGTCACGATCCCTGTGGACGCACGTACGAATCTCCAAGACCTTGCGAAAGGGGCCGGCAAGTCGTTTTTCGGCCCGAGAATCCCCAAGCCCGGCGCAATCGGCTATCAGGCCAGTTGGCAGCTCACCGCCAACGTCGCCAGCCAGGAATTGAGCGACAGCGCCGGCATCGCGCGGCTGCGATCGGTTGATCGGGAGCCCTGAGCCATTCTCACCCGTCCCCAGGTCCAGCGCTACTCCGTCGAAGCCGGACAGCGCGATATACCGCATTCGATTGGGAGAATCTCCGGCAGCTGGTCCGGCGGACGCAGGCGATCGACCCTGCTGAGATCGCCTCTGCCTGCATGAAGGGGTTCGCCTTCCTCACGGAGTTGGACCCTCCGGAAGCGGACGTCGCGGCCGACCCTCACCAGCGCGAACACACCTTGTGGAAACTCCTTCGTGACGATCTCCCGGTCAGCCGGCATTGAACGAAGACGCTCCGCGCCATTGAGCTTCGAAGGTTCGTGCTCCCCTTGTTGATGCCTTGCCTTTCCACTCTCGGGTATGAGTGCGAGGTCGCACTGGTCTGCTGATGACCTCTGTTTAGCATCGATCCCTTCAACGGCCCGTTGCCGGATCGACCCGGCGGCGCTCCGTCATGATCGGGGAGTTCGCTGATGCCCGGGAAAACGACCGGCAGGGCCACGGGGCAAGCTGTCAGTCGCTGAGGAGGTACTGGGTTGCGAGTGCCCGTGTAATCGCTTCGCCGCGTCCAGACAGGCGCAGGATGTCCTCCTCCGACATCACGGAAAAATCGGTTGGGTAATGGACAACTTCCTCCCGGTCCACCCAGTTGGCAGGCTTGAGAGGCACACGGCGATCGATTTGGCCGAGAGCGGCATAGACGAAGGCATCGATCTGGCCGGTTCTCGCGTAGTCGTGCAGTCGAGCCTTTGTGGCGTCCTGGACCTTGCGCATGACGGCGGAGACGACCTGGGTCATTCGCTTTGGCCAGCTGCTTGGCACGATCTCGCCGGTGAACTGTCCAGCGCCAGCGTCGCTCGCGATAATGATGTCGGGGTTGTAGGAGATGAGGCTAAATTGTGCATCACGTCCGGGCTCCATAACGCTGACACCCATGTTCTCGAAGACGCCGCCGTCGGTGACGATGGCGCGATGCGTCTTGGTCTTGCCGTCGCGCTCGAAGGGGCGCATCCAGTCGAACGGCGGAAGGAAGGGCGGATAGGCAGCCGACGCGGTGACGGCGTCGGCAACCCGGAGTTCGCTTGCTGGAGCCCAACCGTGTCTCCAAGTGGTGAAGCGTTCGTTGCTCATGCGAAATGCGGTGCCGGTTCGCAGCTCGCACGCGTTGAACACGATGGACTTGCCCTGTCGCGTGGGGGCATCGCAGTTCTGGGTGCCGACTACGTCAGCCATGGCGTCAGCGACGACGTGTGTGCGCGAATAGCGTCGCCGCAACGGCCAGTAGAAGCGTGAAACGGCTTTGGCGGCGGGCCGGAAGGTGGGGAAGAGCGACGCGGTGAAACTCGCGATGGCCGCCGCCGTGTCGATCACCAAGGTGGGCAAAGCCACTGCGAAGAAGTTTAGCGCGAGCCGCATGGCGCGTGCGGGATAAAGCAGCTTCTTCAGGGCGGGTCGTACCAGACCGCGGCGGAGGAACGCGATGGCGTTCCGGTCGATGTCGGCGAAGGGCGCGTCGGAATAGCCGAGCAGACCGGTCATGACCGATCCGCCCGAGACGCCGGAGACGATGTCGACCTCATCGAGGAGGTTGAGGTCTTCTAGAGCACGCAGCGTGCCAAGGTGAAAGGCGACGGCGCGCGATCCGCCTCCGGACAGGGAGAGCCCGATGGTCTTGTCCAATGGGGCGACGGGAGGTGGGATTGTCACGCCACCGCGGACCGCGATTGCCATGCCCATTTCGGTGCGGTGTGCGGCAAGCTCGCGTTTCTCGAATGCGTAGGCGCCGATTTCTGGCTGCTCGTCGCTGGCATGGCCGACGATCACCATCAACTGATGCGCACTGTCTTCGAGTGCAGTGGCGAAGATGGCGCCAATACCTTCGTAATCCGTCCGACTCGGTTCGGCGATGCTGTCGGGGTGGGAGTGCCAGGTTCCGACGTAGCGGACGATGCGATGGGTGCGATCTTCGTAGTCCTCGCACAGCTCTTTCGTGCCCTGGGTTCCGCAGACGAAGTGCTCGGCAGCGAATGAACTGTCCGCCGGCGGGCCGCTGACATTGTCGATCCACGCGATCTCGAGGGTCTCGTCGAACGCGCCGAACAGCAGGCCTCCCGTCTCGTGCAGCGGAGACCGTTCGCGCGCTCCGGCGCGAATCCAACCGGTCATGTCCCTCCAGGCGGCGGCGGATAAGCGGAAGTCGAGCCCCCCTGCCACCCAGCGAATGTGCGGGCGGAACCGAAAACGGTGCTCGCGTTGATCGGGTGACCGGGAAATGAGGAACCTGCTCGCGGTCTCGCCGCCCTCGGCGAGCGCGGTCGCGATCGCATTGAGGGCTTGTGCCGAAAGCGCGGCCACATCCGCATGTGATGCCACGAAGGTAGGATCGGAGCATCCGGGCTCGGGTTGACGAAGGCCCTGGACGGCATCGTCTGTCCAGAACGCCTTTGCCCAATCGCTCAGCCAGCCGCGATTGAACGCCGCAAGACCAAGCCGGCGGAACACGTCAAGGCTTCCCGCTCGGTACGCAGCAGGTGCGAGGACGACGACGGCGTGTTCCGCTG
>JAJEBJ010000482.1 GCA_022822575.1 Alphaproteobacteria bacterium
GAAAGGGCGGATCGCGAGAACCCTGTCACGAAATCAATGATTCTTCCGACCGATTCGGCAAGTTCGAGTCCCTCCTAATCTATGCATAACTTTCGCCCCAATCATCTTCCAACTGATATTCTCCGTCATTTCCTGCTTTACAGTCGCGTCAAAGCCTCGCTAGCTTACTCCCGCTAACAACTTCCAGCCTGGCATATGCCGGGCCACCCGCCGAATACGCCTGACCCGGCAAGGGGTAGCTCCCCAACGCCTTGGCCAATAAGCGGGGACTCCCTTCCTCTGGAAGTTGTTAGCAACGGCCCGGCACCCGTCGGGCTGTCTGGCAGCAGAGGAGAAAGTCACATGCTTAATCGATACGCGACAACAGCCTTGGCCATTTCAACCGCCGCGCTTCTGACGGCTTGCGGCGGCAGTGGATCTGGCGACAGCGGGAAGAAGATGGACGACACGGCCATGACGCCGATGCCTGATCCTGGACCGCCCGAAACGAGAACAGCGGGCCAGATGCTGGCAGACGGCGAGGCGCTTGCCGCACACCACGTGGCCGCCGTGGAAACACGGGCAGGCATGACAGCCCCGGTCGACTGGAACCTTATTGTGCAGAAAATCGCATCCGGTGAATACCGATTTGTCGTAAATGATCTGACTTACAATCTCGTTCTGGAAGACGGTGAGGACGACGAAAACGCTTCCGATACAAGCTTCAACGTGGAAGCACATCATGATGGTCAACCTTACCCATTTGGATACGGGAAGCTGCGCTACAGCCACCCTGACCATGACGAATACTTTGTCGTGGTCCGCCACACTTCTGAAGCTCCGCATTGGAGGGGCCATGCGATCATTGGTAATCGAACGACGCTCAATGACACCTTCATGGGCACCGCCACCTTTGATGACGCTCGCGCCCTCGTAGAAATCTACGAGTCTGATGGTCGTATTTGGTCGCAACATCGTGAAACGTATTGGACGGGCGACGGTCAACTCGTTGCCGATTTCGGCGCAGGCACGATTTCAGGCCAGTTCGCTGGCGACTGGTACACGGACCGAGGTGGCGAAGATAGCAGGGACGAAAACGGCGAATGGCCGACTATCGACATGGCCGTGACTCTAGAGGCCGCGCCGATCACCGCCGATGGGTATACCGGCGCAATCAGCCTTACAGGCGCAGACGTAGGAGGCCATCTCAACGCATCCTACGAAGGATCGTTCTATGGCCCTGAGGCTCAGAACGTCGCCGGAGTGGTTAACGGTACGTTTACGCCAGTCGGTGAAACGCCAAGCCCCGTGATCGGATGGTTCGCGGCTGAAAACCACGGCGAGTGAGAAATCCACCCTCAATGCAGTTTGGATCTACAAGCTGCGTTGAGGCATCTCATCACCTTGACCCAAAAGGAACCAAGAACTTTAGCGACCCACCTGGTACCAGCCGGGTTGGAAGCCTGTTGGGAGAAAACTCAATGAAGACTTCAATCAAGATCATCACCTGCGTCGTGGCGCTCGGCGCCATCGCGGCCTGCGGCGGATCGAATGACGGCACGAACAAGATGGACGACACGACCATGCAGACACCAACGTCACCGTCGACGCCACCAGATACTCGCGATGCCGGACAGATCCTGTTTGCCGGCGAGACGTTAACCGCGCGCAACGCGACTGCGACCATACGGCAGGACCACATCGCGGGCAAAACCGAACTCCTTGATCCGGTCGGTCTCTCCATCCGGCGCACCAAGGATGGCGAATATGTGGTGACGATGGACGGCCACGAACACACGTTCCCGCGCAGCCAGCGCACCGAAACGGGAGCCGATGGCCCCAATGACGCCGAGGCGCTGGACATGGGCTTTCAAGTATACGGATACACGCGGCGCGACTTCCATGAAAATCTGGACGCGGGACACAGCCGCGACTGGCCGCTCACGATCTGGTCCATAAGCCGCGACGAAGAGCATGTGTCCGGGCCGGACCCGGAACTTCGCGCCTTCGGGACATTTGGCAACCCGACCACTGACTTCAATCACATGACGGACATGACGGCCACTTACACGGGCGGCTGGTCCTGGTTGCACATTTATGCCGCAGAGTTCGAGCCTGACAACTTCGACTGGGACGAAGATCGTGTAGGGATCTATTCTGATGATCTGGAGTTCACGGCAAACTTTTCCGATGGCACGATTTCAGGCCGCATAACGGGCTACAGGGAGTGGGAGGACGACCATCAAAACGAGAAGCCTTGGGACGTGACACTCACAATGCCGGAAACACGCTTTGGCACCGATGCATTCCAAGGCGACTTCACGGTCTCCGGCGACACGATGCGCACCGCAGCCGCCGATTTCGATGCATCATTCTTCGGGTCGGATGCGACCGGGTTTGCGGGCACCGTGACCATCTCGGGCACTGTGCATGATGATGGTCCGGTCGTCGGGATTGGCCACTTCGTCGTCGATAAGTCCGAGTGACGCCCCTTCAATCCAGTTTGGGCCTGCAAGCTGGATTGAGACACTTCATCTGACACCGCGTGAGTCGAGCATAGTCCAGCAAGACGCGATCCAATCCCGCCCCTATAACGCCAACGCCTTCGGAGCGCGAACTCCGGGGGCGTTGCTGTAAACCTGTGAGGCGTTTACTGGCCATGTCTTGACTGCTTCCCGTGCAGCAAGGTCATTCCACCACGTCAACGGCCTGCCAAGGCATGTTTTGGAAAACAAGATGAAATGTGACTTAACGTCATTCCCCCTTGACGGTGAAAGTTACGCAAGTTGCAGGCGATGTGGTCACTGATCCGTCGACGAAGGGAGATTTTTGAAGCATTTGGCGAAATCGACGAAGGGGCGATGGCAGACCTGCCTAATTTGCAGCTGGTGAATGGAATGGAGGTTACCGCGCTCACTCAGACAGAACCAGAAACTCCCTTGGACTACGTCACACGAGCAGTTCGCGGGTATTTCGAGTTGGCTCTCAAGGACAGATAAGGGCTGGAGTCTTCCCAGTTTCATTTAGGAGCCGACGCTTGGCTGTGGAGCGGCGTACATCAGCCAGGCGTAAGCAAATTGAAAATCCGCACCCCGATGCGTTCCGCCGCCGCCTCGACCTCCCGGTCCGAGATATGAGTGTAGCGAAGGGTCATCGATGCGTCGCGGTGACCGAGCAGCCTCGACACGACCGGCAGAGGTACGCCCTCGATCATGCACTGGCTGGCGAAGCTGCGGCGAAGGTCGTGCAGGCGCACGTCCTCGATTCCGATCTCCCGCCTGATCTCCTGCCAGAGTGTCAGGTTCCCGTAGACGGGTTTGCCCGGGTTCACCGGAGACGGGAACAGGAACTCTCCTGGAGCGGCAGCCATCCGTCTCTCCACGACCTCGCGGGCCTCGGGATTCAGGAACACCGTCCTCGGACCCGTCTTGCTGTCTTCGAGCCGGAGGTGGCCCCCGTCGACCTCGCGCCTCTTGAGGTGGGCGATTTCCAGCTTGCGGCACCCCGTG
>JAJEBJ010000245.1 GCA_022822575.1 Alphaproteobacteria bacterium
TGTGGCCATGACCAGGTATCACGCAATATTTACCTGCCCATTACTTAGTAGATAATGGCGACTGTCTCGCAGAACCCGTTTTCCTCTCCCTTGAGTTATCGATTGAAAAAGGTGACGAAAGTGTCCCATTTCGCTTCGGCCGTGTTGGAGTTGACCGGCAACAGGCCGACCCTGTGGCAGCGATCGGCCGTGCCCTCGTGGTCCCAGGGGCCGATGAAGAGATGCTGGTTGCCGGCGGCGCGGTTGCGTTCCTCCATGGTGCGCCAGTCGGCAATGGTGGGGCCGAGGTAGTTGTCGTACCAGCCGCCCCAGTGCAGCACCGGAATGCGGATGGACTCGTAACCGGCGAGGAGGCTGTGCTGGCCCCAGAACCAGGAGGGCAGGGGATTGGCAATGAGTTCGTCGAAGTAGCGCGACGGAGCGCCGGCCGCGTTGGCCATGTCGGCCAGCGGGAGGTGCCAGTAATCCAGCCGGGAGAGATCCTGGTAAGTCTGGTCGGTCATCGAGATCGACCAGGTTCCCACCGTGTTCAATTGCAGGCAGCCGTAGCGCATGGTGGCGCGATAGCGATCAAGGGAGATGTCGCCTGGCGCAATGCACCGCAGGGCCGGATGGCCGCTCACGGCTCCGGCGTAACTGGTGAAACCGAAATAGCTCTCGCCCCACATGCCGACCCTGCCGTCTGACCACGCTTCGCCGGCGATCCAGGCGATGGTGTCGTAGCCGTCTGGGACCTCGTTGTCGGCAAGATTGGGTTCGAAGTATCCCCCTGATCCCCATTTGCCCCGCACGTCCTGGACCACCGCTGCATAGCCCTGGCGCACCCAGTGTCGGGCGATGGCGGGCATGAAGCAGTAGGGTTCCGTTTTGCCGTAGGGCATGCGCGTGAGGATGGCGGGGAAGGGGCCGTCACCGGCAGGAAGGTAGACATCGGTTGCCAGTTCGATTCCGTCTCGCATGGGCACCATGATGTCGCTGATCACCGGACCCCCAGCGGTCCGTTCGGGCAGGGCGGACGGAATGGTGTCATAGGCCGGCGTTTCGTGTTTGTCCTTCCACGCCCGAAACCCGTCGGACACGTTCATGGCGCGCACCCTCCCCCTTTTTACGTCGTTGCCCATGGTATCACGGTTGTTGCCCGCTTGACGCCTTGATGGTGGTGCGGCAGGGATAGTGAATCGTGAAAGGGGAAATCTGAGGTTATGTACGAGGTCGACCCCCGGCGCATGGATCTCGTGGCGGAGTTCATGCGGCAGCCGGGCGGACCCCACAGCCCGAAACTCACACTGTTGGTCAATCGCCTTCGCCTGCTGCCAATGGCCGAACGCGTCATCCTGGTGAAGACCGGAGCGGGGGATGGATGGCGTCTGGCGCGGATGCCGGCGCGAGGTGAGCCGGTCGCCTTCACCGACGCAACCGTGTTCGAAGACTATGACGACGCCTGCCGCGAGGTCTTCCGCCGACGCTGGCAACATGTGACGGGAATCGATCCGGGCCGGGGGGAACCATGAAGACTATTGTCGGTTATGCCGACCGGTGGAGCGCCGCTGCGGGCGATACCATCGAGTTCAAGGTCAGCACTTATGGTGCAAGTCGCTATCGGGCCGATCTCGTGCGCATCGTCTGCGGCGACGACGATCCCCATCGCGGCCTCTTTCACGAAGAGGAGATGGAAGCCCCCTTCAACGGCCCCCACGAGGGCCGCACCCAGGAGATGGCGGCAGGCTCATGCGTCATCGTTCCACAGGCGGCTCCCCTGGAACGCCTCGCGAGCTTCACGGTGCAGGCGTGGATCTACCCCACGCTGCCGGGCGGGCACGAACAGGGGATCATCACCCACTGGGATGATGCGGCCTCGCGCGGGTTTGCCCTCGTCATCACGGCTGCTGGCCTCCTTGCCTTGAGGACCGGGGACGGTGCCGTCCACGAACTCGGCCTTGAGACCAGACTCGCGCCCCGGCGCTGGCACCTTGTTGCCGGCACCTTCGATGCGGCGGCGGGTACCCTTAGCCTCAGTCTCCATCGTCCGGCGAGCGAGGTCGAGGCCGGGGAGAACGCTGCCTCCAGTGGCGGGGGCGGCTTCCTGCCGGCTTCGGCGGCGCTCGTCATTGCTGCCGGGGGGGCGGGCAGGAGTGGCCACTTCAACGGCAAGATCGACCGTCCGATCCTCACCGGACGGACCCTTGATCGACGGGAGGTCGAAGCCCTGGCGTGGTCCGGTTCTCCCCATGAACGTGAAGCGGCTGTTGTGGGCGCATGGGATTTCTCGCAAGACATCGGGCGGACACAGGTTACGGATGCCGGGTACCACCGCCTTCATGGCTCGACGGTCAACCTGCCGTCTCGCGGGGTCAAGGGATTCAACTGGTCGGGCCGGGAGCAGAACTGGCGCCATGCGCCTTCGGAGTACGGCGCTATCCACTTTCATGAGGACGATCACTACGACGCCGGATGGGAGACGGACTTCACCTTCACCGTGCCGGACACCCTGGCTAGCGGGGTCTATGCCGCCAGGTTGAGGGCGGGGGGCGATGAGTGGCACGTCACCTTCTTCGTGCGACCGCCCTCGGGAACCGCGACGTCCAGGCTCGCCTTTCTGGCCTCAACGGCGACCTACATGGCCTACAGCAACTATCGCTGGCACATGAGCGAGCCCTTCGCGGAAGTGGCCGAGACTTTCTGGACGACGCTGACGCCCAACGATGTCTTTCTGCAGGAGCATGAAGAGTTTGGCCTGTCGACCTACGACACCCATGCCGACGGCTCCGGTGTGCGCTACGCTTCCAGGCTGCGCCCGGTCCTCAACATGGCGCCTCGCACGCCCCTGTGGAGCTTCAATCCCGACACCCACATTCTGGCCTGGCTCGAGCATTGCGGATTGGCCTTCGATGTCATCACTGACGAGGATCTGCACCGGGAAGGTGCGGAACTCCTGCAGCCCTACCGGGCGGTGGTCACGGGAACCCATCCGGAGTACTACACGACACCGATGTGGGATGGCATGCGCGGATACCTTTCACAGGGTGGCCGCCTTGCCTATCTCGGAGGCAACGGCTTCATCTGGCGTTGCGCCTTTTCGGACGAATGGCCAGGTGCCCTGGAACTGCGCCGTGCCGAGGACGGAATCCGTTACCGTGATGAGGAACCCGGCGAATACTACCTTGAGTTCACCGGAGAGTATGGCGGGTTGTGGAGGCGTCTCGGCATGGCGCCCCAGGCTCTCGTCGGTGTCGGGACCGTGGCCGTGGGGTTCGATCGCTCGGGCTTCTACCGGCGCACTCCGGAAAGCCTCGATCCGCGCGCATCCTTCATCTTCGAGGGCATCGGCGACGACGAGTTGATAGGCACGTTCGGCATCCAGGGCGGCGGCGCCAGCGGTTCGGAGATCGATGCCACCGACCCCCGGCTGGGCACACCCCGCCATGCCCTTGTCGTCGCCCGCTCGGAAGATCACTCCGCCGACACCTGGTTGGTGCCGGACGAAACCGGCTTCCATCACAGCGCCATGGACGGAGTCCAGAACCCGGATATTCGCGCCGACATGACATTTTTCGAGACGCCGTCAGGAGGAGCCGTCTTCTCCACCGGATCCATCGCCTGGGGCGCGAGCCTGCCGCACGCCGGCTGGCAGAACAATGTGGCGAGGGTCACCGGCAACGTTCTGAACCGATTCCTCGACCCGGAGCCCTTCAAGATGCCTGTCGGCGCGCCGGATCCCTAAGATCAGGCGGCAATCATGTAGAACTTGCGGAGCGTGCTGGTGATCTCCCAGGTGCAGGGGGCGCCCTTGGGAATGAAGAAGGTATCGCCCGGGGTATAGGTCTCGGCCTTGCCCGTATCGTCGGTGACCGTGACGGATCCCTCGAGCACGGTCATCATCTCGTTGACCGGATAGGCATCGATTTCCTCGCGGCACGGTGCGCAGACCCACACGCCTGTCAGGATGCTGCCGTCATCGGCTGTCCAGGCATGGGATATGAGCTCGGTCGTGTCCCCGGAGGTGAAGGCCTCGGGGGCAATGAGGTCGGACGCCACCAATCCTTCGGAATGACCGTCGTGGTTGAGACGCACGGGCTTGTCTGTCATGGGATGAATTCCGCCTGGTTGAGTGGACAGCCATGATGACTGGTCGGGTTTGCGGACTCAAGAACGGCCGTTGGGTCCGACTGCATGGCGAGCGTGCTCGGGCCAGGAGCGGACCATCAAAGGGCAAATCGCACGGTCCCGTAACCGCGAACCCCATCATCTGCGCCGCTGCCTGAGAGCATGACTGCATCCTGTTGACCTGATTGGCCCGTGATCGACACCTTGGCGGTCTCTTCGGCGTCACGGCGCCTCGAAGGCGCCGCGAGCGGGGTGGCGCCAACGGCAAGCAACCGTCAGACAGAGAGATGAGGCGTTCGAATTCACAGGCGAGAATACCGCTGACTCGAGTGCCATGTCGTGAAATCCGCAGAACCCACATGACTGCAGAAACGCAAGGCGGAGCCGAGGGATATCACCGAGTGGATCCGAGGTGCGTCTTGGTCTGGTTCCGCATTACTCTTACCTGTTCTCACTCGATAGCCAAAAGGTACGACAATGACGAGGACAGCGACCTTGTCATCCTAGTTCCAGATCTCGATCCCGAAGGCCGTGCGATCGGCGCAGCAGTGGAAAGCGGGGCGAGTCTTCGCCTTCATTCCCAAGGGAACGGGTGTCCTGCTTGTTCCGGTGCCTGATCGCTCCGCGCTGGCCGGCCTCGCCGAGGGCGCCACGCCGGATGACTACCGTGACCGCTCGGATCGCTTCTGATGCGTCTGGTCGACAGTTCGGCCTGGATCGAGTGGCTGATCGGTTCGCCCGTCGGCAAGACCGTCGCCGAACATCTTCCGGAGCAGGCGGCCTGGCTCGTTCCGACCTTGGTGCAGCTCGAGCTCACGAAGTGGCTCACCCATGAGCATGGCGAGGCCAAGGCTGACCAGGTGATCGCCTTCACACAGGTCTGCAGCGTCGCCCCTCTGGATACACTGTTCGCCCTCGCTGCCGCCGAAGCCTGCCGTGCCCACGGCCTTGCAACGGCGGACGCCATCATCTTTGCCACCGCCTGTGCGCATGATGCCGACCTGTTGACCTGCGATCGTGACTTCGAAGGCCTTCCCTGCGTGATCCTTGTTCCCAGGATGTGAATTGAACGCAAACCGGTCACGCAATCAGGGAACCAGATCGTCTTTCGCCAAGGACTGACAATCGTTCAGATGGCCAACGCGCGAACGGGCAACACATCGTGGCAGCGCCTCGAAGGCGCTGCTTGCGGTGGACAGATGAGGTGTTTGAGTGCACGGGCAAAACACGGCTGATGTCGGACGTCGCCCTGCCTTCAGATTGGCCGATCGTCAGAAACGCACGGACCTCGTGGTCATGGCGCCAGGCTCTGGAAGACCCATATGACGTAGAGGCTCTGGCTGTCTCCGGCGAAGGCCTCGAAGGGACCCAGGGTTTCGATGCAGCGCCACAGGCCGTCCCTTTCCATGTGCCGCGCCTCCACCTCATATCCACCCTCATCCATGCCTTCGACACGAATGGAGAGGACGAGATGCCCGCCCTCCCGCGTGAGGCGGACCATCTCACGGAAGCTGCTGGCCGGCGCATGGGTGATGCCGAAGGCGCCGGCCGAGGCAGCGGCGGCAAAGCGGCTGTCGGGCAGATCGATCGGCTGCCCGAGTTCCCCGGTCCGAAGTTCGCTGTACACACCCCGGCGGGCGGCACGTTCGAGCATGCCCGGGGACATGTCGAGGGCAAGGATGTCTCGGTACCCGGCCAGGGAGAGCCTCTCCCCGAGAATGCCGGTGCCGGCCCCGGCATCAAGGATGGTTCCGGCACCGGTGGAGACATGTCGCGCCACGAGGGCCGTGATGATGCCGGGCAACCTGTAGTCCTGGCGTGCGATATCGCCATCGTAATCGTCGGCCCAGATGTCGTACGCCTGGCGCAGTTCCTGCGTATCGCGAGGTTGGTAGATCCGTCTCATCAGCTCCTTGCGCGACAGTGCCATGGCGCTGTTTCCTTCACGTCGGCCGCCGGTTGTCCAAGTGTCCGACATTTCTGTATCCTTCCCCACAAGAAACCTGTCGGAAGGAGACAACATGACCGGTATCATGCCTGTTGACGAGTTCAAGGATGCGCTCTCCAAGAAGGCGCTGACGAGAAGGGATGTCACCAGAACCCTGGGTGCGGTGGGCGTGGCCTCGGCCACCATGCCGCTCATCCAGCAGCCCGTCATGGGCGAGGACGGCTGGCTCTATCTCTTCACGTGGAACGGCTACGAACTGCCGGAACTTCATCCTGCGTTCACCGAGAAGTACGGGCGCGAGCCCGATTCGTCCTTCTACGCCGACAACGACGAGGCACTGGAAAAGATCCGGGCTGGCTTTGAGGCTGATGTCGTCTGCCCCAGTGGCAGCACGGTCATCCGCTGGATTCACGCAGGCATGGTGGAACCCATCGATACCAGTCGGCTCAGTCACTGGCCTGACATCTTCGATCAGCTGCGGAATATCCGCGGCACGACCGATGACGAGGGCAACCAGTACTACGCTCCGTGGTCCTGGGGGAATTCCTCCATCGTGTTCCGAAGTGACCTGGCGCCCGAGTACTCCGGCAAGGAGAACCACACCTGGAAGATCCTCTGGGATCCCAAGTACGCCAACCGGGTGGCCATGCGCGACAACTGGGCCGGAACGACCATTCCCGCGGGACTGATCGCAGGAGTTGAGGATCCCTTCGCGATGACGGATGAAGAGATCGTGGAGGTCCGCAAGCTGCTCCAGGAACAGCGCGAACTCAACCGCTTCTACTGGGCGAGTGAGGTGGATGCCCAGGCGGCCCTGGCGAGCGGCGAGATTGTTGCCATGTATGCCTGGAACTCTGCCTACGCGACACTGAAGGCGGAAGGAGTCGATGTCGAATACATGGTGCCGAAGGAGGGACTGTTGACCTGGGTCGACGGCCACGTGCTCCTGAAGAGCTACGTCGGGACCGAGGAACAGCGCTATGACTATCTCGATGCCACACTGGCTCCGGAAGTTGGCGTCTTCATGATCGAAGAGTACGCCTACGGCGCCACCAATGCGAAATCCTACGACATGGCGTCACAGGCCATCATCGAGAATCTCGGACTCGAGGATCCCGAGGCAATTCTCTCAGGGAGCCTGTGGTTCCAGACGGTTCCACCTGACATCCAGCGCAAGCTCGTCAATCTGCATGACGAGGTCCTTGCCGGTATGTAGTTTCTGAAGGGGCCGGAACGATCCATCGTATCGTTCCGGCCCCACCGTCCCTTGCGGGCGGGATCTGGCGTGTGATCTGGATGTTCCTGCCGGTGATGCCGTAAGGCAACATCGTCATCATCAGGCGTGATTGTCTGCACGCCGGGGGCACCGATGTCGACCGTCGGCGGGCCAAATCGCTTTCCTGGTGCCTTGGATGGCTGCGCACGGTAGAGAACATCTGGCTCACCACTCCTCTCGAGCTGGTGGCCGGGCCCCGGGGGTTCGGAAGCTGCCGGACGGCGAGACCTGCGACGGGTTCGCCAACCAGGCGGAAAGCGGCTTTCTTGGCTGTTACGGGGCGGAAAGCCCCGGGTCCTGTTCAACGACCAAACGTCCAGCCGAATTCACGTCGGCGTTGAGAAGGTCGCCGTAAAGACCTCGGTTTCGTACGGAATCGTGAGCAGACCGGCCTCGTTGACGAGGGGGGCCAGCGCCCGTTCGATGGTCGTCAGGATGAGCTCCCGGTCATGGTGGGCTCTGGCCGCACGGAAGTGCGAGGTGGAGCGGACGTAGCCGAGAAACTCGTCCATGGACCGGTTCCACGACCACGCAAAGCGCCGGTGGCGGATCGTCCGCACGCAGGGGAGGGCGGCCAGTTCGCCGGCGCGATCGTGATCGCGGTAGGTGCGCCGATAGCCGGGCGATACGCCCTCGAGAACCGTCTCGTAAGCTTCGGAAATGGCGGTATCCCTGATCCTGTTGTTGTTGAGGAGGGCGAGTGTGCCGCCCGGCCTGAGGATGCGGCTGCATTCGGCGTGGAAGAGGTCGCGGTCGAACCAGTGAGCGGCCTGCCCGACCGTGACGAGGTCGAAGGCGCCACCTGCCAGCGGCAGTGTTTCTGCCTTGCCGCCAAGCCAGTGAATGCCGGAAGGAGCACCAGAGGCCGTCCTCAGCATGTCGCGTGCCGGTTCGATGCCGACGATGAAGGAGTCGGGAAAGCGGGACCGCAGCTGGTGAGTGAGGATTCCGGTGCCGCTGGCGATGTCGGCGATATGTCGGGGACGAAGAAGCGTCAGCCAGTCGATCGCCTTCGGAGAGTAGCTGGGGCGGAAGCGGTCGTAGTCCGAAGCCAGTCCTTCGAAGATGGTACCGGGATCGGTCCAGCGGGACGACCAGGGGTGCCCTGCGGTCGGACGTTCAGTGGACTCCATGTCGGGCTTGCTCAACGCGGGCGGCGCAGAACTTGAACTCCGGTATTTTGCCAATGGGATCGAGCGCCGGATTGGTGAGAAGATTGGCAGCGGCTTCCACGTAGCAGAACGGCACGAACACCATACCGGGCTGGAGGCCCGAATCCACGCGCACTTTGGCTTCGATGGCGCCACGCCTCGTGGAGATGCACACGTTGTCCCCGGGTGACAGGTGAAGGCGGGCCATGTCCCGAGGCGCCATCATGGCCACAGCCTCGGGCTCAAGGCTGTCGAGCACCGTGGAGCGCCGGGTCATGGCGCCGGTATGCCAGTGCTCGAGTTGCCGTCCCGTTGTCAGGATCATCGGGAAGTTCTCGTCGGGCCTCTCGTCCGGCGGGATGATCGCCGCCGGCACCATGGAGCCGCGCCCGCTCGGCGTCGGGAAGGCATCCGCGAAGACAATCTCCTGGCCGGGATCACCCTCTGATTCGCACGGATAGATCACCGCATCCTCGGCGCTGACGCGCTGCCAGGAGATACCGGCGATGGAAGGCATGGTCCGCCTCATTTCCTCGTAGATCTCACTGACATCGCCATAGCTCCAGTCGAGCCCGAGACCCCGGGCAATCGACTGAATGATGGCCCAGTCCTGGCGGGCCTCGCCCGGCAGGGACACCGCCCTGCGGCCGCGCTGGACCTGGCGGTTGGTGTTGGTGACCGTTCCATCCTTCTCGGGCCAGGCACTGGCCGGCAGAACGACGTGGGCGTGCATCGCGGTCTCGGTGAGAAAGAGATCCTGCACCACGAGATGGTCGAGCTTCGCCAGGGCGACACGGGCGTGGTGCACATCGGGATCCGACATCGCCGGATTCTCTCCCATGATGTACATGCCCTTCATGGTTCCATCATGGACCGCATCCATGATCTCCACCACGGTGAGGCCCGGTTCGGCGCTGAGTTCCGTCTCCCAGAGGGCGCCGAGACGCTGCCGCGCGTCCTTGTCGGCCACCGGCGCATAGTCCGGGAAACTCATCGGGATCAGCCCGGCGTCCGAGGCGCCCTGCACATTGTTCTGTCCACGCAGGGGGTGGAGACCGGTACCCTCGCGCCCGGTGTGACCGGTCATCAGCGCAAGGGAAATCAGACAGCGGGCATTGTCCGTGCCATGAACATGCTGGCTGATGCCCATGCCCCAGAAGATCATGGCGCGTTCGGCGTTGGCATAGGCACGCGCCACGGCCCGCAACGTCTCCGCGTCAACGCCGGTGGCGGACTCCATCGATTCCGGAGAGTACGACGCCAGGTGGTCCCGGAGGTTCTCGAAACCCTCGGTCATCGTCTCGATGTAGGAGGAGTCTTGAAGCCCTTCCTCGACAATGACATGCATGATGGCGTTCAGCACCGCGACGTCGGCCCCCGGCCGGAACTGGACCATGTGGGTGGCGTGCTGGCGCAGGGTCTGGCCGCGCGGATCCATGACCACAAGGCTGGCACCGCGCTTGACGGCATTCTTGAAGAACGTAGCGGCAACAGGATGATTTTCGGTCGGATTTGCGCCGATGATGATGATGCAATCCGCCTTGAGCGCTTCGGTGAAGGGAGCGGTCACGGCACCTGAGCCGATGGTCTGCAGCAATGCGGCCACCGAACTCGCATGGCAAAGTCTCGTGCAGTGATCGACATTGTTGCTGCCGAAGCCGGTCCGTACCAGTTTCTGGAAGAGGTAGGCTTCCTCGTTGGAGCCCTTCGCGGAGCCAAAGCCCGCCAGTGCACCGCCGCCGTGGCGATCGCGTATCGAGGCGAGCCCCGAGATGGCGACCTCGAGGGCCTCGTCCCACTCTGCTTCGCGAAAGTGCGAAAGGGGATTGGCGGGATCGACCCATTCGTCGGCGCCTCGGGGGGCGTCGTCACGACGGATGAGGGGACGCGTGAGCCGCTGGGGATCATTGATGTAGTCGAAGCC
>JAJEBJ010000446.1 GCA_022822575.1 Alphaproteobacteria bacterium
CACGGGGCCGAGCCCGCCAACCACCAAGGTGTGCAGTTTTCGGTTGCCACGAATGGGAAATTTACAGTTGCCGCCAACACGGGACGCGGAAGGCAGCATGAGCCTCCGGGTGGCAGAGCCTCGGACACCGGACGCAAGGACACAGCGAGGACACCGATGAGCACCATAGGCAACATCATCTGGATACTGCTCGGCGGCATCTGGATGAGCCTCGGCTGGGCAATCGCCGGGGTGGTCATGTACCTGACGGTGATCGGCATCCCCTGGGGCCGGTCGTGCTTCGTCATCGCCCAATTCACCCTGCTGCCATTCGGGCAGGAAGCCGTGCCCCGGGAGCTGGTGACGGGACGGGACGACGTGGGAACCGGAGACGCCGGCCTGATCGGCAACATCGTTTGGCTGCTGCTGGCAGGCTGGTGGCTCGCGCTGGGCCACGTGGTGACGGGCACAGGACTCTGCCTGACCGTCATCGGCATCCCGTTCGGCATTCAGCACTTCAAGCTGGTCGGGATATCGCTGATGCCGATCGGCAAGACCATCGTGCCGAAGGAGGTCGGCTCGCGACTGCGCCAGGGCCGGTGACGGCACGACGGCGAGGCGGTCAGTCCATGGGAGACGCTCGTTGACGCGGATTCGACGTTTGGCGGTGCTGATCGTCTTGGTCGCGCTTGGCGCCTTCACGAGAGTCCACGCACAGGATCCCACGAGCCTTCTCAACTGGCTGGAGCCGCCGCCGTTTCTCGAAGGCACCGACCTCTTCTGGACTCTCGAGGACGACGTTGGAAGTCAGGGCCCCCAGAGCACGTTCCCCCACTCGCTCGAGGCGGATATCTTTCCGCACTTCATCCTCGCCTTCGGGGCCCAGTGCCGCAACACGTCGCCGGACGTAATGGCCGCGATGAGGAACGCGTTTCGGCCGTGCGTTTCCATTACGCCCGCCGTCCGCCTGCGCATGTTGAAGCGGGAATCGACGCCCGTACCGGCGCCCTCGTTCATGCCCCGCGTCAACGTGCAGTGGTTGTTCCGGCAGGGCGACGACAAGTTGTGGAACGTCTATGCCCAGGTCGGGCATCACTCGAATGGCCAGAGCGGTTGCCTGTTCGTATGGACCGGTGTGGAACGCCGGAACGCCGACTGTGTCGAGCACGACCGAGACCCGGCGTCCGCGGACCAGGCCGTAGTCGACCACTTTCGACGGTGGGCAGGCGGGCAACCGGAGGGCCGGCCGGCGGACGAGCGCGGCTTCATCCAGGCCGACAGGCTCAACGGGAACTTCGCGGTGAACTATGTCCGATTCGGTGTCGATTGGGCCATCTACCGGAGCCGCGGCATCAGTTGGCGTCTCGGCGCGAGCTACGAGCACACGCCGGACCGCTGGATGTTCCGTCCCCTGCGGCAGTTCCATCCGGACAAGCGCTTCGATGGCGTCGTCGGCTTTTCCTACGGGAGTCTTCGGCTGTGCAGGCGACTGGACCTGTCCGCCAACATCCGGGGGTGGCGAAGGGAAAAGAAGATCGAGCTGCCGGACAGGCCCATGGTGCTGCAGCTCACCTGCGTGGTGAACGAGGAGCAGGGAGTCGGGTTCTTCGTGCGGTATTACAGGGACTACGACTACTACAACGCGTCATTCCTCGACAACATCAACCGCTTTCACGTCGAGTTTACAATTAATCGGCTGAAAGCGTTCGGCTTGGGGTAGCCAATCGTGGCGCGGACCAGAACTTGAGGACGCCCGTTGGGATATGATCCTGGCGATGCACAAGGCTCGGTGTCAGCCCGGCTCTGACACGATCAGTCTGGCGTGTGACCAGCAGCCCGTGAATCGCCCCCTGATCCACAATCCCGTGCCCGCACTGTGGCAAGCACTGGCAGGAGACAAGGGTTGAGGTCAGTGAGCGGATAAAGCTGACGACGAGGAGCTAGATCGTGACGGGGGCGGACGGCTGACGACGCAGGAGAATGTAATGGCACTGATCAACGGCAGCGACGGCAATGACTTGGAGATAGGCTCGGCAGATTCGGATCGGATACGAGGCTTCGGAGGTATCGACCTGCTCCGAGGCGGAAGCGGCGACGACCTGATCGAAGGCGGTGACGGGCCGGACTCTCTGTACGGCGACAAGGGCAACGACACCATCCTCGGAGGCGCGGGGGATGACCTGATCCGCGGCGGGCGCGGCGATGACACACTTGACGGCGGAGCGGGGAGAGACATGATCCGCGCCGATCTCGGCGACGACTGGATCATTGGTTCGGAAGGCGACGACTACATCGACGGTGGAGACGGCATCGACGTAGTCGACTACAGTAACTCCCCGCGTGGCAACGGTTTCCTGTACGATGGCGTGGACGTTGACGTCAGCTTCGGCATCGGGATCGTCTTCGCCGAGGGTGGACACGCCGAGGGTGACATTCTAGTCAACGTTGAGGGTATAGTCGGCACGCTGTACAATGACAGGATCGATGTCGGAGATATCTCCGGCAAGTCCTTTCTTGATGATCCTACCGCCCATGGAGCCTTCGGCCAAGCAGGTGACGACGAGCTGCGGGGGTACAAGTACGACTATCTGCATGGCGGGCCTGGAGATGACACACTGATCAGCCATGGCGGCGGAACTGTTAATGGCGGCCCCGGTGCGGACACATTCGAATTCTTCGGTGAGATCGAGGCGGCGACCATCGAGGA
>JAJEBJ010000007.1 GCA_022822575.1 Alphaproteobacteria bacterium
CAGGGATCATGCTCAGGATGAAAAGAAGCGCCGCGGTCAGCGCACTTCCCACATTCGGCCGCCATCCCGGGAAATCCGCCGCCGGATCAATGTGAACAAAAAGCCCGGACTTCCATCGCTCTAAAGCGGGAAACAACACCGCAGACCCTTCGCCTTGTAAATCACCGGCTCGTCGTCGAACTCGCGAAACGACGGATCGCCGCAGCTCCGGCCGTCAATCTCAAACTCCCACAGGTGCGAGAAGGTCCAGCCCATCGTCATCTGGATAGCCTCGTGCAACGCCTCCAGCGTCGCTGACAGCGGCATGTCGATCCGCCGCCAGATCATGGGCTCGAGCTCCCGAAGCTCGATGCGCAGACGCGCGATTCGTTCGCTCACCACCCGGTTCCGTCGGCCTGCCTTGATCCTGCGGGCATAGGACCGCCGCACCGCAGCGTCAACCGGCGCTTCATCTTGCTCCACATGTCGCCGCCGCTCGACTATGCCCTTGTTTCGTCAGAATCGGCAATCCGGTGCTACCGGGGTCGCCCAACACCGCAAAATCCCGTGCTTTATTGCCCCACCAGCAGGATCAGGAGAGGCATTTGTCATCGTGCCGTAATCGGATCGAAGCAACCTCACGACCCTGATTGACCTCGTTTGGGCCTACGCAACCAAGAGGCTGGTCAACCATGCCCGGCCCAACGAGGTAACCCAAGGATATGCTGCCGACTGGACCATCGCCCAGCCTTGTGCAACTGATCGCGCCTTCGCCAACCCCTTGCACCACGGCGTGACGAGATCATCGCGGGAGCCGTTCATGTTGAAAGCCACCGACGAGGAACTCGAGGAAGTCAGGGAGTACTTCGAATGGCAGGCGCCCGACCTCGAAGTGACCTTCATGCAGAAGGTCTACTCGGAGGCCGTCCTGAACACCCGTCATGACGTGTGGGACATCCACACCAACAGGGACCGCTGGTGGGTCATTACGGGCGGCACAAACCTCTATTCTCAGGAGCAGTTCCCGAACATGGACCTTGCTCTGACCTTCCATATTGGCCTGATGCTCCGCATTCCGCGTACGGCAGAACGACAGGAAGACGGTCTTCGCATCCTCCCGTTCGGTCCCGTCTTCGAGAAGATCGAAGAAGCCGACACCGCCGTGACACAGGCGCATGACCTCGCGGGCTATCAGGCCGTAGGGGTCCGCTGTCGCGAGGCGCTAATCGAGCTGATCGACGTCGCGCAGGACGCGGCAACATGGACCGACACACCGCCGCAGCGCGCGAACTTCCGCGCGTGGGCGGAGATCATCTGCAATGACCTTCTGCCGGGCGACACCAACAAGGAGCGTCGTCGGGCTCTTAAGGGTGCGCTTGAGTCCGCATGGACGTTTTCCAACTGGCTGACGCACTCAAAGTCGGCCAGCTGGATTGATGCCGAAATGGCGCACTCGTTGACCCAACACGCCAGCGGCATGGCAGCCTCATTGATCGTTCGCGAGCTGCGCGGTGTGCCCGTGGAATGCCCGAATTGCGGCTCGCCACATCTCGAACCCGAACAAGGCGAAAACACCGCGGCACCCGGCGTACTGTGGGAACGACCGCGCTGCACCGACTGCGGTTGGACTGGCAGGCCTGTTCCAATCCTCGACGTCGAAAATGTACAGTCGATCATCACACGCGAAGGCGAAGAAACCGACGAGTGCGGGATACTGACGGTACCGCTGCGCACGATCCTCAAGCCGGGCGATCCCATGATCGCTGCGCTGAAGAACACCGAAACCGGGCCACCGGAGCCTGTCGTCTATTTCGCCTATGGATCCAACATGTCGACCGCCCGGCTGCGCGAACGCATGCCGAGCTGCAAGGCGCTCGGCGTCGCTACCTTGCCGGGTTATGCGCTTCATTTCCATAAGCGCAGCGCGGACAAGTCCGGGAAGTGCAACGCATTTGCCGGTGGTAACGAGAATAGCGTGATCGGAGTCCTGTTCAGCTTCGATCCCACCGAGCGAGCCAAGCTGGATGAGGCCGAAGGCGTCGGCAGCGGCTACGAGCACGCGATGGTCACGGTCATCAACGACAAAGGGCGCAGGCGGAAGGTCCTTACCTATCTCGCCACACCAGACTATATCGACGACAGCCTCAAACCCTATAGCTGGTACAAGGACTTTGTCCTTGCAGGTGGCAGGGAACACGGCCTGCCGCCGGAGTATATTGCCGAATACATCCAGTCCGTTGAGGTGATCGAAGATCCCAACAAAACACGGGACAAGAAGCAGCGAGCCACCCTCGAAAGTCCCGCGCGATAGTGTCGGTGCGAGTTGCCGATCCAGACTGCAGACCTCGCTTGACCCGTACCATCTGCGACAAGATCGCGATCCCTGGGACGAACGACGCGGGTTTCCCGGCAGCGTCAACTTGAACGGGCGTCACCGACACACCGGCTTCCATCCTTGCTCGGTCGACCTTTGGACCAACATTGGCCAAGCCGCTGAAATCGGTTCCCATATGGCATGCTGGGGCGAAACTGCTTGCGACCCCGTGGGCCGGCACCAAAGGAGATCTTCAAATGGACTTACACGATCTTCCTCGCCTCTTGCCTCGCGCTGTCGCTTGGGCGGAAGAGGTGGCAGGGCACGTCGCCTCGGCAGGAGAACCGTTGGATGCCTCCGGTTTGTCGGATGCGAAGACCGTGGGCGTTCAGAGACCCGAAAGAGTCCGTGTCTTGATGGTCGATCACCTCCCACTTCCCTCGGATTCAGATCTCCAGGCGGCCGCCCTACAAACCGGGCTGCTTGGACCAACGATGACCGGTCTCACCCTCGGTCACTCCATCCTGATCCGTCGTGGTCAGTTGAGCCGTCGTTTGTTGACTCATGAGTGTCGCCACGTGTTCCAGTACGAACAGGCAGGATCCATCGCCGAGTTTCTCCCGTCTTACCTGCAATCGATTGTACAGGTCGGATATTTCGACTCCCCGTTTGAGAAGGAGTAAGCCTTCGGCGTAGACCGCCTGTCGCATTTCTCCGAGATCGTGGAGAGTGCGCGCTCGGAGGTGGGCGCGCGTCGTAAGTGTCCACTAAGGATAAGTGGACACTATGCGGATGTCGGACGCAGCCGAGCATTCAGGC
>JAJEBJ010000145.1 GCA_022822575.1 Alphaproteobacteria bacterium
TGCCCCTGATCCTCTTCTGGCAGTTCAGCCACTTCCTGGTTCTGGAAGGGTTCGATGAGCACCATTACTACCTCAACGACCCGGCTACGGGGCGACGCAGGGTCACCGCAGAAGAGTTTGCCAACAACTACAGCGGTGTTGCCCTGCGGTTTGAGCGAGGTGATGACTTTGTTCCCGGAGGCACACGCAGGAGCCTCATCGCACAACTGGGCACAATCCTCACCGGACTGTGGAGTTCGCTTGCCGGCGTGGTGGCCTGCGCACTCATGCTGACGCTGCTGTCACTGGTTGTTCCAGCAACCCTTGGCGCCTTCGTGGACCATGTCATGCTGAACCAGGGGGCCTGGATCGGCCTGGTGGCCGCGCTCGTCGGCGGCGGCGTGCTCGTCTACCTGCTGACCGTGCTCAAGCACAGGTTTCTCAAGCGACTCGCCATCCGGATATCGGTGACCGGCTACAGCCACGGACTGTCGAAGCTGCTGCGTTTGCCCATCGAGTTCTTCGAACACCGGCTTGCAGGCGACCTCACCGACCGGGTCTCATCCATCGACCGGGTGGCGAAGACCCTGACAGAGCAGTTTCTCGTGCTCATCATCGACATGGCCATGAGCGCCGTGCTCCTCGTCGTGATGCTGGTCTACGATCCCCTGCTGGCACTGGTCGTGCTGACGCTGGCTCTTATCCACGCGGGCCTCGCCCATGTCTTCAACACCCGACGGACCGTTCGCAGCCAGACCATGCGGCGCGAACAGGGGCTTCTGATCGGCATCGGCATGCAGATGCTCAACCACGCAGACAATCTGCGAATGACCGGATCGGATGATCGGTTCTTTGCGCGCTGGGGCGGTCATCAAGCCCGCGAACTTCGGGCACGCCAGGTTCACTCCGAACTCGGCGCCCTCAATGGCGCCCTGCCGAATCTGATTGCCGCTCTGCGCAGCGCGGCGGTCCTGCTTGTCGGCGGAAGCATGGTCATGGCCGGTTCGATGACGCTTGGAACTCTGGTCGCCTTCTACATCCTGGCAGAGTTGTTTCTCGCCCCTGTGGGACGATTCCTGGAGTTCGCCGACAGGCGTCAGGCTCTTGAGACCGACATACAGAGACTGGAAGACGTTTCCAGGGCCACCGAGGACCCCGTGTTCAGCCGCCGGGATCTCGACACGGTTTCCATCACCACGTTCAACAAGCGCCTTCAGCTTGCCGGAAAGATCGAGCTGAGAAACGTCACCTTCGGATTCAACAGGAGCCGACCGCCGTTGATCAGTGACTTCAACCTCACCCTGAAACCGGGACAGCGGGTGGCACTGGTCGGAACCAGTGGTTCCGGCAAGTCGACCCTGGCGCGTCTGGTTTCGGGCCTCTACCAACCCTGGTCGGGCGAGATCCTCTTTGACGGCCATCTTCGCCGGGAGATCCCCGAAGAGGTGTTGCGGCGGTCTATTTCCATGGTGAGTCAGGAAACCGTGCTCTTTTCGGCAACCCTGCGCGACAACATCACCCTGTGGAACCCCGCCGTTCCGGATGAAGCCATCATCGCCGCCACAAGGGACGCCTGCATCCATGAAGACATCCTGAAGCGCCCTCTCGGGTATGAGACCCCTGTCGAGGAAGGCGGGATGAATTTCAGCGGCGGCCAGCGGCAGCGGCTGGAGATTGCCCGGTCCCTGGTGGGCCATCCGACGGTGCTCGTACTCGACGAGGCGACCAGTGCCCTTGACGCCGCAACGGAAGAGTATGTCGACGACGCCTTGCGGCGGCGTGGCGTTACCTGCCTTGTCGTGGCACACCGGCTGAGCACAGTGCGCGATTGCGACGAGATCATTGTGCTCGACGGGGGTCGCGAAGTGGAACGTGGCACCCACGATGAACTGATCGCCGATTCCGACGGCGTCTACTCCAGACTCCTCAGGTCAGGCTGATGCACGATCAGGCGCCTCAGCACACTTCGATTGCCGAACTCGCGAAGCGCGCCGGCAAGGCCTGTCCCTGTGCCGGCAACCTGCCGGTCCCGCTCGACGATCCCGATCATGTGTGGTTCATCGTCCAGGGGAGCGTCGATCTCTTCCTGGTGGAATTCAGGGACGGAGCGGAACAGGCCTCCCCACAACACCTGCTTCGCCGCGAGTCAGGCGAACTGCTGCCGGGTGTGGCGCCGGATTGTGAAGGCAATGGCAAGGAAACGACGCTTGGTCTGCTGGCCAAGGGATTGCCGGACACCCTTCTGATGCGACTGCCGGCATCCCTGCTCCACGAGGTTGATCCGGCCGAACTGGCACAACAGACGGACACCTGGCTCGAGGCCGTCACCGAAACCCTGTCGCGATATGTCGGCAACATGCCGCGTCCCACTGCGCTGGCCGAACCCGGTGTGACCCGATCACTGGATTCCTGCATCCTGTCCGTGCGTCAGGGCGTTGTCTGGGTGTCGGTCCCGTCACACGCCACCGGTCTCTACATGGATATGGTCGAACCGGATGCAGGCGGTCGGGACGAGGCCCTGATGCCGCTGACCCGGACAAGCTGGCTTACCTTCCATGCAGGGGCCAACGTTTCCGGCACGTCGACCCGGGAACTGGCTGAACAGGGCGCGCTGTTGCCGGCACTTGCCACGTTCCATGCTGCCGCATTCACTCTGGAGCGACTCAACCGACGACTGGCGGTTGTCGATGATGCAAACCTGGAACGAGCCCGGATCGCCAGCCGGCGCACGGCCGAACGGGACGCCCGCGAGAGCCTGTTCAACATGTACGACAGGCCGATCGGGGAGGACGTCGGGGACATGGCGCTTGAGGACGCCCTGAAGATCATCGGCCGTCACCAGGGAATCGAGTTCAGGATCCCGTCTCGCCAGGCCTCCGGATCTCCGCCCGCTCTCACGGAGATCCTCGATGCGTCCGGCGTCCGTGCCCGCCGCCTCAGGATCTCTCCGGACAACACGTGGTGGCGCGGAGACAGCAGCGCGATTCTGGCGTTCCGGACGGTTGACGACAGACCTGTCGTCCTGCTGCCGGGACTGTTCGGACGCTACCGGGAGGTCGACCCCGCGAGCGGACGCAGTGTCCGGGTCACCTCGAGACGCGCCAGTGGGCTGAAGGCTGAAGCCTGGATGTTCTATCGCCCGCTGCCGTCGAGGCCCGTCAAGCTTGCTGATCTCCTGGAGATTGCCTTCAGGGGATCGGCGGCGGACCTTGCCCGGCTGATGGTCACCGGACTGTTGGGCGGCCTGGTCAAGCTGTTGC
>JAJEBJ010000497.1 GCA_022822575.1 Alphaproteobacteria bacterium
CGACGCCGATGCACATGGTGACGAGCGCGCGCCTGGCGCCCTGGCGACGCATTTCGTAGACGGCCGTTGCCGTCAACCTGCCACCCGACGCACCAAGGGGGTGGCCGAAAGCGATGGCGCCGCCATTGGGATTGACATGCCCGGCATCGTCGGCGAGCCCGAGTTCGCGGGTCACGGCAAGCACCTGGGCCGCGAAGGCCTCGTTGAGTTCAATGATGTCGATATCGCCAAGGCAGATGCGCTCCCTCTCGAGGAGCTTGCGCGTCGAATGGACCGGCCCGATCCCCATGATCCGGGGCGGCACTCCTCCAACCGCACCACCGGTGATGCGTGCAAGGGGGGCAAGGGCGTAGCGTTCGACCGCCCCTGACGATGCCACCAGAAGAGCCGAAGCGCCGTCGTTGACTCCCGAGGCGTTGCCAGCGGTGACCGTTCCGTTGTCGCGGAAGGGCGCCGGCAGGCCCGCCAGCTTCTCGCGTGAGGTGTCACGCGGATGCTCGTCGGCTGTCACCGTGACAGTCGTCCGGCCGGACGGTGCCGTGACCGGAACAAGCTCCTCGGCGATCTTTCCATCCCCGATGGCCGCGGCTGCCCGCAGCTGGCTTCTGAGAGAAAAGGCGTCCTGATCTTCGCGTGTTATGCCCCGTTCCTCAGCCAGGTTCTCGGCTGTTTCCGGCATCTGGTCAACGCCATGAAGCTGCCGCATCACCGGGTTGACGAAGCGCCAGCCGATGGTCGTGTCATGAATCTCCGCATGGCGCGAAAACCCCGTTTCGGCCTTCGCCATGACGAACGGAGCGCGCGACATGCTCTCCACGCCACCAGCGATGACGAGTTGTGCCTCCCCGAGTTTCACGAGACGGGCGGCCTGCAGAACGGCCTCGAGACCTGAGCCGCACAGTCGGTTGACCGTGACCCCTGGAACCTCCACGGGCAGCCCGGCGAGCAATGCGGCCATGCGTGCGACATTGCGGTTGTCCTCTCCGGCCTGATTGACGTTGCCGTAGATCACGTCATCGAGTCTGGACCAGTCCACCGTGGCATTGCGGTCCATGAGCGCGCGTATCGGGACGGCCGCAAGGTCATCGGTCCTGATGCTGGACAACTGGCCGCCATAACGCCCGAAAGGCGTGCGCACGGCATCGCAGATGTAGGCTTCGGGCATGGCAACACCTTCCCCCACCGGATACCCACCATACTCCATGAGGGATAGAGCGCCAGCACGTCCGCATCCTTGCGTGTTGCCAGGACGGAGGCATGCCGTGCATCATGACCCGTGATGTCGATCAGACGCCAACTCCAGGGACTCATGGCCATCCTTCTGGGAGCAACGATCTCTGCAGACGCTTCAGGGGATTCGCCACGCCGCGTGCCGGCGGAGTGGGAACCGCAGGAAGCGATCTGGATGCAGTGGCCCGGGCCATATGAAAAGTCCTACGAGACTGCTTTTGCCCGAATTGCAAACGTCGTCGCTGATTACGAGACACTCCACATCCTCCATTCCGGACCGGCCATCCTGAAGAGTGCAAGGCGAGTGATTGCCAGAGAGGGAGGCAACCCCGATCATTCGAACATCGCGTGGCACGCCGTTGCCAGTGACAGCGCGTGGATGCGAGACAACGGACCGGTGTGGATCATCGACGACGGCACGCTCACCATCCAGGACTGGAAGTTCGATGCCTGGGGAGGAGCCTGGGGCCCGCAGATCCCTTACGCCCTCGACGACCGGATACCGCTCGAAGTTGCCCGCATCACCGGAGTGCCCCACGAGACCGTGGCCATCGTGCATGAACGTGGCAATCTCGAGTTCAACGGCACCGATACCGTCATGCTCAACTGGAGCGTCATCGGTGATCCGCGGCGCAATGCGGACTACACCCGGGAGCAGGCCGAGGCAGACCTGAAGGCACACTTCGGCGTCAACAAGGTGGTCTTCATCGAAGGGGTGCCGGACGGCGACCTCACCAACGGACACATCGACGGCATCGCCCGCTTCATCGACAGCGACACCGTCGTTGTCGCACGGTGCACGGAAGACGCAGGCTGCCCCGCCAACACGAGCGAAGTCTTCGAGAATGCTGCGCAGACCATCGCCGCAGCCGGATTCACCGTCATCCGCGATCCCGTCGACACTGCGGTGGTTCATCGGGGCATGACATTCCGCACCAACTACATGAACTGGCTGGTTGGCAACGGGTTTGTCATCACCACCGGTTTCGGCCACGCCGCTGCGGACGAAGCCGCAAGACAACGCCTGGAAACCTACTTTCCCGGGCGCCAAATTTATGTCATCGAGATGCTCGATTCCTGGGCAGCCGGCGGCGGCGTCCACTGCCATACCAACGATCAGCCCGCGTTGCCAAGCCACTGAAAGAGGTTTCGAATTTCTCTCATGCGCGATGATCGAGGGGCGAGTGCGCATCGGGAATGCCCACGCGCGTTGTCATGACTCCGCGTATCCTTCCCTTGTCACTTCGACCGGACCGATTGAAAGCGGCGCAGCCCGGGACTAGCCTTTCCCGATCGTGCTCCGATCGTGGAGGCGGACGGTCATGCAGCTCGAACGTGATCAGATGGACCGGTTTCACGAGACCGGTTATCTCATGCTTCCCAACCTCTTCTCGACGGACGAGGCGGAAGTTCTTCGACAGGCTGCGGCCGAGGTCTATGCCCTCGACCGGAAGGAGGTGGTGCGCGAGAAGGATGGCGCGTCCCCGCGCACGGCCTTCGCGGCGCATTGCTACCACGAGGCCTTCCGGAGGCTTGGACGCCATCCGCGCCTGATCGAACCCGTCATGCAGTTGCTCGGTGGACCGGTCTACATGCACCAGTACAAGGTCAACGCCAAGGTCGCTTTCAACGGCGACGTCTGGCAATGGCACCAGGACTACGGTACCTGGTCTCGCGATGACCTGATGCCCGAGGCGCGCGCGATGAACATTGCCCTCTTCGTCGACGACGTGACCGAGTTCAACGGTCCGTTGTGGATCATCCCCGGCTCGCACCGGGGTGGTGTTTACGAGGCCGGGCACGACCTGGATACCACGAGCTATCCCCTCTGGACGCTCAATCGGGCTACAGTTACGGACCTGGCGGAGCGGGGCGGGATATTCTCGGCCAAGGGCAAGGCCGGCAGTGTACTGATGTTCCACGGCAACCTCGTCCATGCGTCCTCACCCAACATGTCGCCGTGGGGCAGAACCGTCGTCTATCTCTCGCTGTGCCATGTCGACAACCACATCCGGCGCTTCAAGCGGCCAGAATGGATCGCCCATCGCGACTTTGCCCCCATCGAACCGTTGTCCGACAACTGCCTGACCGAGTCGATGCCCGGAACGGCCGAAGCCGTCGCGTGAATCTTCACCGCCTGTTGTTGGCTCGGCAGGCGCAGGACAATCCGGTCCGCATCGGTGTTGTCGGGTGCGGAAAGTTCGCCTCGATGTTCCTCGCCCAGGCGATCAGGACACCAGGACTTCATGTCGCTGTCATTGCCGACATCAACCCTGAGGGTGCTCGCGAAAACCTGGCGCGCATCGGCTGGCCGGGCGAACGCTACGCCAGCGCCGATCTTGAAACGGCGCTGCGTTCGGGTGCGACGTGGATTGTCGATGATGCGCAGGCGCCATTCCGCGAAGGGGCCATCGACCTCGTCGTCGACGCCACCGGAGATCCGGCAGCGGGAGTGAGAAATGTCCTGCTCGCCTGCCGCCATGGCAAGCCGATCATCATGGTCAATGTCGAGGCCGACGCTCTGGCCGGTCCGTTGCTGGCAGAAAAGGCGCGCGAGGCAGGCATCGTCTATTCGCTCGCCTACGGGGACCAACCGGCGTTGGTCTGCGATCTCGTCGACTGGGCCCGGGCCAGCGGCTTCGACGTCGTCGCCGCGGGACGCGGCCACAAGTGGTTACCGGAGTTC
This sequence comes from Alphaproteobacteria bacterium, assembly GCA_022822575.1. Lineage (GTDB taxonomy): Bacteria > Pseudomonadota > Alphaproteobacteria > SP197 > SP197 > SP197. The sequence goes on from JAJEBJ010000497.1 coordinate 3,917, forward strand.
CGGTTCTATACGCCCGACAACGTCTGGGACGGCTACGGCTTGACGCCGGATGAGGCCGTCGAGGGCGGACTCAATCCCAGAATGTTCACCTCCTTCCTCGACGGCAGCAAACCGGCGATCGAGAGTACGGCGATCGCCAACGCCACAGGCCTTACGCCGGCGCCGGACGGTCTCGGCTATCCGCCGACCAGCATCGACGGATTGCCGAATGTCTGCAGAACACGTTGCGAGGGCGGCATGCTGCACCACAAGGGACAGGTCGAAGTGGTATCCTCGCTCAATCGCGACGGTGTGCCGATCGAGTACGACATCCGCTTCGGCGTTTTCGTCGTCTTCGAGGCCGACACCGACTACATCGCCCGGTGCTTCCGCGAGTACGGCCTCAGGACCGACGACAGCGGCCGCTACGCCGCACTGTACAAGCGATGGCACCTGATCGGGCTGGAGCTCGGCATCAGTGTCGCCAGCGTCGCGCTGCGCGGGGAACCAACGGGCGCCGCAACCGGCTGGAGGGCCGATACCGTCGCCGTCGCCAAGCGCGACCTTGCAGTCGGCGAACTGCTCGACGGCGAAGGCGGTTACACGGTTTCGGGACAGCTGATGCCTGCAGCACGCTCACTGCAGGAGGGCGCCCTGCCGATGGGTCTCACCCACCGGGCACGCCTCGCAAATGCGGTCGAGAGGGGAAAAGTGGTCCGCTGGTCGGACGTCGCCGTCGATGACGCGGACCCCGCCGTGCGGCTGCGGCTGGAAATGGAGAAGCTCAACCGCCCGGCATTGCTGCGAACCGCCGACACTGCCACATAACCTTCCGGACGATCGGTATGAGCCGGCGGGAGCTCGTCACCGGGGCCGGTTACGGCCACTCCGGGCGGTGTGCAGCCCTGATCAGGTCTGATCGGTGGTCTTCGCCTTGCCTGCCCTTGTAAAGTGATCGAGGGCGGCAGCGAACTTGTCGCGGCAACCCGGGTTGCAGAAACCGACGACATCGCCATTGAACTCGATGAGTGAGTCGGCGGCGACCGGTTCTCCCGACCAGGGACAGGTCTCGTTGATGCAGTCGTCAGGATCGAGCATGAAACCAATGCTCCTCAGGTGGCAGACCAGGAGAAACTACCGGATTCGTCCAATGGCGAGAAGGGATTCCATGCCACTTCCCAAATGTGCCCATCGGGGTCGCGGAAGTGTCCGGAATGGCCTCCCCAGAAGACATCTGCCGCCGCCTTCATGAGTGTGCCTCCCGCTTCGACGGCCTCATCGAGTGTCTTTGCCACCTCATCGCGGGAGCGCACGTTGAAGGCAAGCACAACGCCACCATCCGCTTCACATGAGAGATCACCAATCCCCATCTCCTCGCGGAACCGTTGACGTGGATAGAGAGCAAAACCGATCCCGTTCAGGGTAAAGCAGACGATTTCGCTGGCCGCCGTCTCGCTTGCCACGCGCCAGCCAAGCGCTTCGTAGAAGGCCCGGGCCCTTGCCAGGTCGTCAACGGTCAGGGTGATGATGCTGAGTCTCTGTTCCATGGTTGATCTGCCAGTCCCGGTATCGGAGGGGTTTACCGTCTCGCCAGTGCGGTGCAAGGTCTCGCAAAACGTCGACGACCTCAACCATGCAGCTCACTGTTGTTTCCGGATCTGTCAGCGCCGTCCAGTCAGGACGGGAATACGGTATCACGCGACACGCCACCTGGTTCCGCATTGACAATCATCCTGCATGCCTGAGACACGTCCGTTCAATCTTCACGCCGCAGCCCATACCTGTTGCCGAACGCGACCAGGTGACGGCGTGTGGTCTCAGGAAGCACGAGTTCCTCCTCGTCTTCGCCCTCTACAATCACACCACCGGAGTCATGGGCCGACTGCCCGTCGGACGCCAGACCGCCGGATGCGTTCTGATCGGCCTGATGGGCGTCTTTCTCGTCATCCAGGATTCGATTGCCGTGACGGCCTTTGGCCTGGTTTTTCTGGCCGCGGCCGGCTTCACGGCCTGGCACATCCGCCGCATCACCAAGGCTGCCCGGCTGATCTGGCAGCACATCCAACAACCCTGATGGGGGTCGGAGCCAACCTGCGCGACGCATGACAAGCATCATGGTCTCGACAGCGCCCGTTGACATCGAAGCCGAAGGCATGCTCCCGCACGTCTCCCTCATTTTCCCGCCTCGCGGCGTTCACGACGAGGGAAAGATCAGACGTCGCTTGCGAGCCTCAACCCGGGCTGACGAGGGATCTAGCCTGGAGCGGGATCGAACACGGACAAAGACGTCATCGTCTTCCGGCAATGACCCTCGAACGCGCTCAGAATCCGGGATTTGCGGTCTGCTCGCATGGTCGCCAAACCCAACTGCATTGGCCGAACCTCATCAATGATGGGCACGTACCGCAGTGGCTTGCCGTCGGGACTCCAGGCGTTCTTGCCCGACACGTTGAGCAAACCATACCCGATACCATTGGCGACCATGGAATGGACCATCAGCAGATTCGGGGTGCGCACCTCGATCCTCGGGCGCAGATTCAGGCGGTGAAACAGGGACATGAAGTAGTCCCGACTCAGCGGAAGGTCCAGCAGGATCAGTGGTTGATCGGCCAGGGCTGCCAGCGACACCGCCCTGGCGCTCACCAAGGGGTGATCGGCTCCCAGCAGCGCACAGGGAGGCAATGGCAGCAGAGCCTCGAAGACGATGTCATTGGGAATCTCAAGATCGTAGGTGACGGCAACGTCGATATCGGCCCGTCGCAACATTTGGATCAGGTCTGTCTGGTCGCCTTCGGATTGCTGAAACGTCACCCGGGGATTCTCCGCCTGAAATCCGATCCGCAGTTCCGGCACCACGAACGGCGCAACCGTCACCAGGCTGCCGACAGAGATTGGCCCCCGGATTTCTCCGGAAATCTCACCTGCGATGTCATGCAGTGTGCTGGCACCTTCCAACACTTCCTTCGCGGCAGAGTAGAAACGGCGGCCGCCAGGGGTCAGGAACAAGCCTCGCGCGTGCTGGCGAACGAAGAGTTCGAGCCCGAAGACACTCTCCAACTGGGAGATCGCCGTCGAGATCGAGGG
>JAJEBJ010000129.1 GCA_022822575.1 Alphaproteobacteria bacterium
GGCAAGGTCCTGAGGCAATGCACGATGATTGCGTTCGGGGGCGCAGGTCCCCTGCATGCCTGTCGCATGGCGGAAAAGCTGGGCATCCGGCGTGTCGTCATTCCGCTCCACCCCGGCGTCGGTTCCGCCGTCGGCATGCTGCGCGCACCGGTCGCATTCGAGGTCGTGCGCAGCCGCTACATGACACTGGCCACGTTCGATGCTGCGGTGGTGGCAGGTATCTACTCCTCCATGGCCGAAGAGGCATCGGCCATCGTCCGCCAGGGAGCAGGACATGTCCCCCTCGAGGAACGCCGCAGCTGTTTCATGCGCTACCTCGGACAGGGCCACGAAATCGAGGTTCCCGTCAGTGGCGGGACAATCGACGATGGCGAAAGGAAGGCCCTGCAGGCGGCATACGATGATGAGTATGCCCGGCAGTACTCCCGCAGCGTGCCGGGAATGGACGTCGAGATTCTCGGCTGGAAACTCGTGGTGGCAGCGCCGCTGCCTGACGATCCGGAAACGGTGATGACTGCCGCGAAAGACGAAGGGGCAGCAGATTCGCCACGGCGCCACGTTGTCGACCCCGCCACCGGAGAGATGATGGATGTGCCGGTCTTCGGCAGGGAGTCGCTGGCCCCCGGTGCCGTCTTCGAGGGCCCCTGCATCATCACCGAAGGACAGACCACCACAGTGGTCACGGCGTCATTCCACGGACGGATCGACCGCCACGGATACATCGTTCTCGAGGCCAGGGAGGCAACCCCGTCATGAGCGACGCGCTCGAGAGAATTCACCTCCAGATCATGTGGGATCGTCTCGTCTCGGTTGTCGAGGAGCAGGGCCAGACACTGATGCGCGCCGCGTTCAGTCCCATCGTGCGCGAGTCGGGTGACATCTCAGCGGGTATCTTCGATCTCGAGGGACGCATGATGGCCCAGGCGGTGACGGGCACACCAGGCCACATCAACACCATGGCGGCCTCGGTCCGTCACCTGATCCGCCACTTTCCACCGGGTGAAGCTTGTCCCGGCGACCTCTGGATAACCAACGATCCCTGGATTGGGGCCGGGCACCTCAACGACTTTGTGCTGGTCAAACCGTGTTTCCTCGATGGCAATGTGGTTGGCCTCAATGCCTGCACCTCACACCTCGCCGACATCGGCGGCAGGAGCTTCGGTCCCGACGCCGCCGACGTTCACGAGGAAGGCATGTTCATCCCGCCCATGAAGCTCATCGAAGGCGGCACAATCAACCGCACGCTGATGACTCTCCTCAGGGCCAACAGCCGGGTTCCGGTGCAGAACGAGGGTGATCTCTACGCTCTCATCGCCTGCTGCGAAGTGGGTGAGGAACGGCTTGGTGACATGATGCGCGAATTCGCCCTGACGTCGCTCGACGGCCTTTCGGAGCACATCATCAGCACGTCGCGCGAGGCGACCCGGGAGCGCCTTCGCTCCTGGCCTTCCGGAACCTGGTCGAACGAGATGATGGTCGACGGCTACGAGTTCGAGATCAGGATTGCCGCCCGACTCACCATTGCCGATGGTGCCCTCGCAATCGACTTCGCCGGCAGTTCGCCGGCATCCCGATACGGCATCAACTGCCCCCTGACCTACTCCCAAGCCTATACGGTGTTCGGTCTGAAGTGCGTCATTGCGCCCGATATCCCCAACAATGCCGGAGCCCTGGAGCCGTTTTCCGTCCTGGCTCCGGAAGGCTCGATCATGAACGCCACCAAACCGGCTCCCGTGGTCATGCGCCACATCGTTGGACAACTGCTTCCCGATGCGGCCCTGGGCTGTCTGCACAGGGCGCGGCCCGGAAGTGTGCCGGCTGAAGGGACATCCGTGCTCTGGGATCTTCCCCTGCGGGGTGGCTTCGGAATCTACCATTCCAGCGGGCAGACGCGCTTCGCCCTCGAGATGGTCCACAACGGCGGCACCGGCGCCCGCCCCTCGAGTGACGGTCTCGATGCGACTGCCTTTCCATCCGGTGTCATCGGAACCCAGGTCGAACTGGCTGAATCCGTCGCTCCGCTCATCGTCTGGCGCCGCGAATTGCGCCCCGATTCAGGCGGCGCCGGACGCTATCGCGGCGGCCACGGACAGATCATCGAGGTTGGTTCGTCCGAGAATGCAACCCTCCAGCTGGCGGCAGCACTCGACAGGATCACCTATCCGCCGCGGGGCCGGGAGGGCGGCCACGACGGCGCTCGCGGCATCCTGCGCCTGTCTTCGGGACGACCGCTCAACGGCAAGGGCGAACAGGACATTCCCCCGGACGAGACGCTCCGGATGGAATCGCCTGGCGGTGGCGGTTACGGCGATCCGGCAGCACGGGATCCGGCCCTGATCGCCGCCGATCTCAGGAGCGGTCTCGTCACTCCTGCCGCCGCCAGGAGGGACTACGGGTTCCGCAGCGATCCCACATTGACCTGACGTGTGCGGATGTCAGTGCAGCGAGAATCAGCCTTTGCGGTTTCTACCGCCCAACAGCTACTCCGTCGTCATCGGTACGGCCATGGCAAGCCCCTCTATCCATCGAAGGGACTGACATGAACCAACCGACCGTCATTGGTGCCGCCTGCAGCGACTATGTCCGGACGGTACGCCTCGTCCTGACGGAGAAGAACGTCTCCTGCCATCTCGTCGACATCGAACGGCAAGGCCATCGAATCGAGCACAGTCACAAGTCCATGTGAGGTGCTTCACCCAAGAGGCATCATGGATTGACCGCGGCCGTTCGATGCAGGGGAAAGTCGACCGTGTGGCGCGTTCCGAGGTAACTCAGAATTCGATTCGTCACCTGCTCAGTGTGTTCGTGAGCAAGGGTTTCCGCGAGGTCCGGATCACGCCTCTCGATCGCATCAACGATGCCGTCATGCTCCTGCGCGATGTCTTCCGGCAAGGCATCGTTGAGCGAATGGAAGTACACTCTGAGCGTCCGGCGACCCTCGTCCAGCAGACGCGTGTAAAGCCATGTGAAGTAGCGGTTCTTTCCGGCCTCGGCGATCGCCTTGTGGAAGTCGCGATTGGTCTCGATCATGGCAAGGGCATCGCCCGCTTTCCGTACCCGGTCGAATTCGCGGTTCATCTTCTTGATCGTGTTCAGGTCGTTCTCGGTACGATGCATGGCCGCCAGCCGGGTGGTGACCCGCTGCATCAGGTCGAGCGCATCGACATAGGCGGGAAACTCCTCGAGGTTGAGCGGCGAGACGATGGCGCTCTTGTTGGGCAGGGTGCGGACCAGACCGTCGGCGGACAGACGAATGATCGCTTCGCGAACAGGCGAGCGCGAGACCGCATAGCGGGCGGCAATGCCGTTCTCGTCAAGCGGCGCTCCCGGCGCGAACGACATGTCGAGGATCTCCCTGCGAAGCGCATGGTAGATCTGCAGTGCGGCTTCGCCCCGGGCGCGCCTCTCCTTGCTCAACACCGTCATGGCATCCTCCTGTCGCCCTGCTGAATACACCGTGCCGGATGCCGATGTCGCAGGACGTGCAGGACTAGGGACACTATCCGATTGCCTGCGGCGGTGTCACTAAAGCGCTCCGTGCGGCACGGCGCCGTGGCCCGGAATTCAGCCGAGCAGTCGTGTCGCGCGATCCGTCGCTGCAGCGGCCGGGCGCGGAGGACGCACGCCGTCACGCCGAACCGTCCGGGTCTTCAATGTCCGAAAATCCCTTGCTTCGAGCCACGCGGTCTCGTTCCTCCCCCTCCGGATCACAATCCGCGGCATTCGTAGAACTCAACAGCGACCTGGCGCCAGGCCCGGCGGCGAAATGCCTTGACTTTGCATACACGTTGTATGGAACATGGGGTGCCTCTGCAACTGACCCCTCTGGGCCTCGCTCCAATGAGGGCAGGACGATCAATAGGGAGTATGGACTATGAAACGTGGATATCTCGCTCCGGTAGCGGCCGCTGCCGTGTTTTTCTCTCTTGCGGCCGCTGAGGACGCCAGAGCCGACAAGCTGGATGACATCATCAACGACGGTGTCGTGCGTTGCGCGGTCGTTCTCGATTTCCCGCCCATCGGGTATCGCGACGAGAACAACGAACCTGCCGGGTTCGATGTCGAGTACTGCAAGGATCTGGCTGCCGCGCTCGAGGTCGATTACGAGCTTCTGCCCGTGACCTGGGCCGAGCGTCTGCCCTCGATCGTGACGAATCGCGCGGACGTCGTGTTCGGCGGTACCTCGGATTCGCTCGAGCGGGCAAAGACGGTCGGCTTTACGATCCCGTACGCCATCTACTACGCTCAGGCCGTGGTCGGGGTCGATTCCGGTGTCGTGACCTTCGAGGATCTGAAGGGCAAGCGTGTCGCCGCTGCGGTCGGGACCATTCCTGAACAGGAATACCTGAAGTATGCGGAGGAATGGGGTGTGGAACACCTCTATCAGGGATACCAGAGCGAGAACGAAGTGTTCCTCGCGGTAGCCCAGGGAAAGGCGGACGTCGGCATCACGACCAACACGGCCGTCAAGCCCATTGCCGCGCAGTATGACACCGTGATCGCCGGGCCCCGCATGCCCTGGACGACGGACTACACGTCGGTGGTGGCGCCGCGCAAGGACTTCGGATGGATCAACTATCTGAATCTCTTCATCACCCACCAGGTGCGCTCAGGCCGCTATCAGGAACTCTGGGGCCGGTTCGTGGGTGGCGAGGCGCCGGAACTGCGAATTCCCGGGGTGATGTACTAATCCCATCCGTCATCTTCAGCCGCGACCGATGCACCACCGCCGGTGCAACCGGCCATCGCGGCGTGTTCGTGATCGGGGCGGGGAACCCGGGAGGTTCCCCGCCCACTTCCGCACCAGTGGCACAAATCAAGGCTTTGGTCCGATAATGTGACAAAGGCTGCGGCCGCGACGGTTGGCGGGAGGCGACCAGGTGGACTACACCTTTCATTGGCGACCTGTGTTCCGGAAACTCCCGGACCTGCTCGAAGCGGCGCTCGTGACGCTCGAAGTGGCCGTGTTGTCAATGTTGATCGGTATCCTGATCGGTCTCGTCCTGGCGTTGATCCGAATGTCGGGCCGCCGTTCGACGGTCTGGTTCGCGGTTGGCTGGATCGAGATCGCACGCAACACGCCTGCGTTGCTGCAGCTCTTCTTCTTCGGCTTCGGCCTCGGCGCATTCGGGTTTCACTTGAGCCCCTACATGATCGTTCTGTGCGGGCTCTCGTTCAACAACGCAGGCTATCTTGCCGAAAACTTCCGTGGCGGCTTCAATGCCATCCCCGATACTCAGTACCGTGCGGCGCGCTCGCTCGGCATGACCGCAATCCAGACATATGTCCGCATCATCATTCCGCAGGTCTTCCGTATCGTCTATTACCCCATGACCAACCAGATGGTATGGGCGGTGTTGATGAGTTCTCTCGGCATGCTCGTCGGATTCCGCGAACTGACCGGAGAAACCCAGTTTCTCGCTTCCAAGACATTCCGCATATTCGAGTACTTCCTGTTCACCGCCGCCATCTACTACGGGCTGGTCAAGATCATCCTCGGTGCGTCCAGGCTGATCGCCTGGCGCCTGTTCCGGTATTGACGGAGCCGGTGAATGTCCGAAGCCGACTCCATAGAGTTCTTCACCAGCTTCAGGGCGGAAGATATCTGGTTCCTGCTTGAGGCGGCCGGGCGAACCTTGCTGATCTCCGTGCTCGGAATCTCGGGCGGTACGGTCCTCGGCATCGTGTTCGGATGGCTGCTTTCGATCGGCCGCTGGTACGGTGCTGCGACACTCGGCTGGATTCTCGACGTCTTCCGCAGCGTGCCTCTGATCATCCAGCTTGTCCTGTTCTTCAACTTCTTCCCGATCGTCGGCTTTCCGCTTGACCCCTTCGGAGCGGGCACCCTGGTCCTGGTCATGTACACCAGCGCTCTCGTCGCTCAGGTTGCGCGCGGCGGCATCGAGTCGGTGTCGGTCCTGACCCGCCGCGCGGCACGCTCCCTCGGCATGAACTACTGGCAGGACCTGCGCTACGTCGTCTGGCCAATCGGCATTCGTGCCGTGCTGCCCTCATGGACCGGCGTCGCACTCGGAGTCCTCAAGGACACGGCGCTTGTTTCCGTGCTTGGCTACATGGAACTGCTGCGCGCCTCCCAGATCCTGATCACAAGAACGCAGGAACCTTTCCTCGTTCTGACGATCGTCGGTGCCTTCTACTTTGCACTCTCGTTCCCGATCGCCCGCTTTACCGAGCGGCTGGAGAGGAGATGGAGCCATGATTGAACTCGAAGGTGTACGCAAGTCGTTCGGTCCTCTCGAAGTGCTTCGCGGCATCGACCTCACCGTTCACAACGGTGAGGTCATCAGCATCATCGGCGCCAGCGGATCGGGCAAATCGACCCTGCTCTATTGCATCAACGGGCTCGAACCGATCCAGGGCGGGCGGATCCTTGTCGACGGCGAGGACGTGCATGGACGCAACACCAACCTCAACAGGTTGCGGCAGCGTCTCGGAATGGTGTTCCAGCAATGGAATTCGTTTCCGCACCTTACGGCCCTGGAAAACGTCGCTCTCGCGCCCAGGATCGTGAAGAAGAAGTCGCGTGGCGAATCCCGCCAGATCGCCAGGGCACAACTCGAGCACGTAGGGCTGGGGGACAAACTCGACGTCTATCCCTCAAGGCTGTCGGGCGGCCAGCAGCAACGCCTGGCGATCGCACGGGCGCTGGCCATGGAACCGGACTACATGCTGTTCGACGAGGCAACCTCGGCGCTGGACCCGGAACTGGTGGGAGAGGTCCTCGACACGATGCGGCTGCTCGCCGACGAAGGAGCGACGATGATCTGCGTCACCCATGAAATGGGCTTCGCGCGCGACGTGTCCGACCGGGTCGCTTTTGTCGACGAAGGCCGGATAGAGGAGATCGGCCCGCCGTCCCAGATATTTGGTGCGGCGCTATCGGAAAAGACGCAGCGTTTCCTCGCCAAGGTGCGATGACCTCCAAACCTTGCCTTGCGGACCCGCCACGGTAGGGCGGGCGGTTGCCGCGACGTCATGGTGGAGAACAGGCCGCCTGCGCGAACTTCTCGGGAATGTGCGCTGAAGGTGTGTCAGGACAACATGGAGCCGGATTATGTGGATCAAGCAGATCAAGGTTTACCAGGTCGAGTTGCCGTTGGTGGAAGGCCGCTATTCCTGGTCCGAGGGCAAGTACGTCGAGGTCTTCGACAGCACGATCGTCGAGGTCATAACCGACGACGCCACGGGGATCGGCGAAGTGTGTCCCCTGGGCCCCTTCTACCTGCCGGCATTCGGCAAGGGAGCCCGCGCGGGCATTGAGGAACTTGCGCCGCACCTGATCGGGCAGAACGCCACCGACCTGGCGACGATCAACACGGTCATGGATACGGCTCTGCTGGGCCACCCGTATGTCAAATCCGCCATCGACATGGCGTGTTGGGATGTCCTTGGCAAGCGTGCCGGCATGTCCGTCTGCGACTTGCTGGGCGGGCGTCAGGGTGATGTCGTCGACCTCTATCGCGCCATCAGCCAGATGCCGCCGAAGGACATGGCACGCAATGTCGCGTCCTACCGGGACCAGGGATACCGGAAGTTCCAGCTCAAGGTCGGCGGCAACCCGGACGAGGACATCGAGCGCATCATTCTGGCGCGCGAAATCCTCGACCGAGGGGAAGTCCTGATTGCCGATGCCAATACCGGCTGGCTGGCGCATGAGGCCGCGCGCGTCGTCGATGCCGTGGCAGATTGCGATGTCTACATCGAACAACCGTGCAAGAGCTATGAGGAATGCCTGACCGTTCGCTCGCGGACCGCGCGGCCGTTCATCCTGGACGAGAACATCGACAGCCTTCCCATACTCCTGCGCGCCCACCACGACGGCGCGATGGACGCCATCAACCTTAAGATCTCGAAGGTGGGTGGGTTGTCGAAGGCAAGGGTGATTCGCGACGTGTGCGCCACGCTCGGAATCGCGATGACGATTGAAGACAGCTGGGGATCGGATGTCGTCACGGCGGCGATCGCCCATCTCGCGCATTCAACGCCCGAACGCGTTCGCTTCTCTTCAACCGACTTCAACAGCTACGTCACGGTCGACACCGCGACGGGTGGGCCCATTCGAACCGACGGTACGATGCGGGCCGCCGAAAGGCCGGGCCTCGGTCTCGAGCTCGATCGTCGGTCGGTGGGCAACCCGGTCGCTGTCTACGGATAGTTCCCGCGATCGAAGTTTCGCCCGAATCCGAGGGGCCCGACAGACACCACGACACCGCAAGGCGGCGCGACCGCGAGAGCTCCCCTCAAGGAGATCCACTGTTTGCTCACAGGGCTGCGGCGTTCAGGATGCGAGAAGGTCGAAGGCATCGCCCCAGGTGTCCGAGAGAAGAAAGCCGTTCGGAAACGGATCGCTCGGATCCAGTCCGATCTGGTGAACTCCGTGGATCCACCCGCGGCCGGAGACCCGGGCACGTATCGCCGGTTTCGGGCCGACCTTGGCCGGGCCCACGAACTCAACGGTAAACGCGCTGCCGATGATCGATCGCGCTGTGACGACATCACCGGGTCGAGTCTGGTTTCGGGCCGCACGCACGGCCAGGCGGGCGGTGTTGCCCGTCCCGCACGGCGACCGGTCCAGGCGGCCAGGCGGCATGACTGTGGCGCCGGTCAGCGTGCCATCGTCAAGCGTGTCGACGAACATGACGTAGGACAGGGCATTCAGGGACGGGACCTCGGGATGGCAGAACGAGAGAGCGGCATTGGCGGCGCGATGAATCTTCGATCCGGCGTCCACCAGCGCGCGTCCCTGATCCGGTTCGATCGAAAGGCCAAGCTGTCGGGGATCGATCAGTGCGTAGTAGATTCCGCCGAACGCGATATCGACCGTAATCGGCCCGAGCCCCGGTACATCGAGCCCGACGTCCAGGTCCTCGACGAAGGCCGACGGCATGTCGAGGGTGACGCGTTCGCACTTGCCGTCACGGCACGCGGCGCGTGCGGCAACCAATCCAACGGCCGTGTCCAAACGAACCACCGTTTCCGGCTCCGTCATCGGAATGGCGCCCGTCTCCAGCAGGACCGTCGTGACACAAATGGCATTCGAGCCCGACATGGCGTGTGCCCTGTCGCCCTGAAGGACGACAAACCCGACATCGGCGTCGGGGCGGGTCGCGGGAAGAACGAGATTCGTGCTCATTTGGGCGCAGCCACGAGGCTCGAACACGCAGAACCGGCGAATGCTGTCGTCGACCCGGTTGAGATGATCGAGCTTGGCGGTCATCGTTTCGCCGGGAACATTCACAAAACCTCCGGTTACGACGCGGCCCACCTCCCCTTCCGCATGGGCTTCAACCATCGTCAACGTCTTCGACCACTTCATGGATGCGAATCTCCCTCAGCGGTGAACCGCCTTGTCAAGGCGGCCCGACATCCGGTGCAGAACATTCGGCGATCAGCTGTCCTGCCTCTCCAACGCAGGCCGCTCCCTCGAACACCGCCTTCACGACGAGCAGCGACGCCGGCACCGTCAGGTCATTATCGACGAGGTCACGCAGTCATGTGAATTCCTTGTCAGCACTGCCCGTGAGGAAGACGTCACCGCCATGGTCGCCACGCTCTCACGGGTCACCGGCCCGATGTTGTGGCGTTCGGCCAAAACCCGAAGCGAATCAGCGTCTGCGTGCGTTCGCTCGGACCACGACACGCCCGAAGACTGCATTCGAATGCTTCGCGTGCCCTTGTCCCCACACCGTCCTCGGCGCCTGGCGCTGCTTCAACGACGACGGCCAGCCGGCGGATTCCAGGGTGTCGATCGCCCTGCCCGATCGGGCGACTGCGAACGCGCGGCCTCGGGGCATTCACGCTTCGACGCGATCGCCGCCGTGTCACCCCTGTCCAACAAGCCGGACGTGCCTTGCCCTGTCATGGCCGCTCGCGCCCGAGCGGATCGCGTCCAGCGTTGCCTTGGCGGTTTCGAGGACCTGATGCAGTTCACGCTTCAGTTCTTCCTTCATCTCCCGCATGGGCGGGCGAACCGGGCCGGCGGGCAGTCCCTGGAAGGCAGCGGCGTACTTGACCGACTGGGCGAAGTTGCCACCGCCCTCGATGGAGGACATGAGCGGCAGCAGAGCAGTCATCATGGCGCGTGCCGTGTCGAAATCCTTGTCCCGTGTGCAGACGTTGTAGAAATCGACAGCCTCTTCGACGAAAAAGTTGCCCATCGGCGTGACCCAACTCGTCGCGCCCCAGACAAAGAACTCGAGTGCCTGGTCCTCGGCGCCGCAGCTGATCTCGATGTTCGGAAAGTCGCGCGCGAGAAGGTGCAGCCGGTTGATGTCACCGCTGGCTTCCTTGATCGCCTTGAATGTTTCCCGTCGAGAGACCTGCTCGAGAAAGTCGGAACCCATTTCAACGCCGGTGCGGCCAGGGTAGTTGTAGAGCATGATCGGCAGCCCGCAGGCTCGGTCGACATCCAGACAGTGAGCGGCAAGTTCGTGTTCCGTCGGCAACGAATAGGGCGGCGCCGCGATGAGGATGCCGTCGGCGCCCGCTTCCTTCGCCGCGGTGGCATACGCGCAAGCGCCTGTCGTCGTCATGTCGTTCACGCCGCAGATCAGGGGCACGCGACCGCCAATCACCTCTTTCGCAAAGCGGAACTGACGGACTCTCTCGTCTCGCGTCAGGGCGTAGCTCTCGCCCGTTGTGCCGCCGCAGACGATGCCGTGGACGCCACCGGCGATCATGTACTCGATCATTTCGGCGTATCCGGCCTCGTTGATCGCGAGGTCGTCGTGAAACGGCGTGATGATGGGGGGAATGATGCCTTTGAACACGATTGCTCTCCTTGTTGCGGGCGACGACCGTGAATGCGAGCCGCCGCAGAGTACCGAGGATATGCGGCACCGACGTGACCGACGTGTCACGTATTGTCGACAACTTGCATACTATCATGACACCAAACCGGTCAAG
>JAJEBJ010000337.1 GCA_022822575.1 Alphaproteobacteria bacterium
ATGTCCCGGGCAAGTTGCTCGATCCCGCCCTCGCCGGCCAGAACCGAAGGCCCGAACGACATGTAGTAGTCGTGAACCGCCGTCAGGTCCTCGATCATGTCGCGAACCACCGGCGACAGCGCCTCGTATGAAGCGTAGAGACTCGACCACAGCGTGTCGCCACCACCTCCCGGTGGCGTCACCTGGCAATGCAGGATCGAGGCCATGGCGGGACGTTCGCGAAAGGTCACGTCGGTATGCCAGACATCGTTGTAGAGGCTGCCATTGCCGTGCTGCTCGATGATCGTCACCTCGGGCAGGCCCGCGACATTGCCGAACACGGGATGGGGCGGTTCAATGTCGCCAAAATGCCGTGCAAGGTCGAGATGTTCCGCCGGGCCGATACGCTGTTCCGGAAGAAACACGACAAGGTGCTCGAGCAGAGCCTGGTGAATCAGGTCAAACGCGGAGGAATCAATTCCCTCGGCCAGGTCGAGGCCGTGAATCTCCGCGCCGATCACAGGTCCGAGCGGCCGCACCTCAATGGAATTCCGGGTCAAGGTCCTTCCCTCCATCATCCGCCATCAGTGGATACCCTGCACATGGTCATCGTCAAGATGCGATCCTGGCCATGCCGCCTTGCGGCGTGGACCGGGCTCGAGTCGACATCGCTGGCGACGCAGGAATTGCAGGAACGGTGCGAGACCTTGTCACATTCGCATCAAGGGGGGAAGATAGAAGTGGATCATGTGACGGGAGGCTCATGAACGAACGCGAAATCATCCGGACGAGTTGTCCCCGCGACTGCTATGACGGGTGTGGAATTGCCGTAGTCAGGCGTCACGGCAAGATCACGCGGGTTCTGGGCGATCCCGAACACCCAGTAAGCCGGGGGAGCCTGTGCGGCAAGTGCGCCATTGCCTACAACGGCGTCTGGCTTGATCCTGAATCCCGCCTCCTCCATCCCCTGCGCCGGAGCGGTCAGAAGGGATCGGGACAATTCGAGCGTGTGAGCTGGGAAGAGGCGCTTGGCGCCATCGCAACAAGCCTTGACACCATCATCACCGAAAACGGCCCCGAATCCATTCTTCACACGCACTACACCGGTACCTGTTCGGCCCTTGCCAACGCCTTTCCGGAACGGTTCTTCAACCGCATCGGCGCCACCGAGGCCATTCCCGATTCCATCTGCAACAACGCCGGCCATCAGGCTCTTCACTATGTCCTGGGCTCAAGCGTCAACGGTTTCGATCCCGCAACAGCCAAGGACAGCGCCTGTATCGTCGTCTGGGGCGCCAATCCGGCCCACAGCGCGCCCCATGCCCACAAGAACTGGCTGAAGGAGAGCCGGGCCAAGGTTGTCGTCATCGATCCGGTGCGCCACCTCACGGCGTCCCAGGCCGATATCCATCTGCAGGTCAACCCCGGCAGCGATGCCGTACTGGCCTTCGGCCTGTGCCACATCGCCCGCCGCGACGATCTGCTCGATGACGCCTGGATTGCGCACCACGTCGAGGGCTACGACGAGGTTGAGGAGGCAATCGCCGCGGCGGATCCGGAATCGACATCCCGCGTGACCGGTGTCCCTGTCAGCCTCATCGAGGAGACCGCCCATCTCTACGCTAAGGGACCGTCCCTCCTGTGGCTTGGCCAGGGACTGCAGCGCCAGTTCCGTGGCGGCAACATCTTCCGCGCCTGTGCCATGCTTCCTGCGCTGACCGGCAACATTTCAAGACCCGGAACCGGAATCTTCTATCTCAACAGCACGCTCGACATCATGGCCCGCCAGGGAGCCACGCCTCCCTTGACGGAAGCCGGGGAGACCGGCCCCTCCATCAGCCAGATGGATGTCCCCGCCGCACTCGATTCAACGGATCGTTTCCGGGCCTACATGGTCTGGAACTGCAATCCCCTCGCCTCGAACCCGGCACAGAAGGTGCTCACCCGGGCGCTGATGCGCGAGGATCTGTTCACGGTGGTCGTCGACTGCTTTGAAACGGACACGTCCCGCTACGCCGATATCGTACTGCCGGCCGCCTCCTTCCTCGAATTCGACGACGTGAATGCAAGCTATTTCCATCTCCTTCTCGGCGCCCAGGTCCGGTGTGCCGAACCGATGGGCGAGAGCCTGCCCAACCAGGAGATCTTCCGGCGCCTCGCCCGGGCCATGGGTCTGTTGGACGACGAACTCCACCGCACCGACAGGGAATTGATCGACGAGGTACTGGAGGGAAGCGGAGTGTCATGGGAAGAGTTGAAGACACGTGGCTGGGTTGCAGCCAGCGATGAGCCTCTGGAGCTGTGGCCTGGGGGAAGGTTTGCGACTCCGTCAGGCAAGATCGAGATCGCAAGCTCCAGCGCCGAGGCCGACGGTCATCCGCGCGTGCCGGAGGCTGTGGCAGATCCGCCACCAGCAGAAGGCCGTTTCCGCCTCTTGAGCCCCGCCGGCCGCTGGCTGATGAACTCCTCCTATGGCAACGACCCGCGAATCGGTGAACTTCTCGGCTCGCCGACGGTCACGCTCCACCCTGATGATGCCCGGTCATGTGATGTCAGCACCGGTGACGAGGTCAGTCTCTCCAACGATGCCGGCTCGCTCACCCTGGTCGCAGTTGTCTCGGACAGCGTGCCGTCGGGAGTGCTGCTCACCGACAAGAGCAGGTGGCCCGGACCGGGCGGAGCCAACATCAATCACCTTCACATTCCACGCAAGTCGGACATGGGCGAGAGCACCTGCGTCCACGGCGTGGAAGTCACACTGACACGCTGATTCCCATGATCAGAGAAGCATCTTCACGCTGGCGCATTGCCATGCGGGTCCGGAAACAGCATGATCGTCCCATACAACCCTCCAAACAGGCGGCGCCGGCATGTGGATAGGAATACTCGTACTCATCACCTTCGGAATCTGCTCAATCGCCTGTTTCTATCTGTCGATCCGCGGTGCCCTGCAGGGCAGATGGCACGTCTTCGGCGCTCTCCTGATCCCGGCAGTGGGGATAGGGGGCACCATTGTCATGCTGGTGGCACGACCGATTTCCCTGGAACTCTTCGGTGACAGCAATCTCGAGGAGATTCCCGAACGCGCCGTGGCCGTCACAGGCGACGACCTGCTGGCGGTTCACAACGGAACCTGGCGCTTCGGCTATGCCTACGACGAGGACACCCAGCTTTTCCACTGGTACGACGAAGCCTTTGCCGACGACGGCGGATTTTCCGGACGCAACGACACCGGTCAGGCCTGGTCGGGTGGATGGGACATCGTCGAGGACGGGATCTGTCTCACCCGGGGACAGAACACCACCTGTTTCGGTGTCTGGCAGGATGGCGACCTCTGGTACCAGACCAACCACCGGGGCGAGATTGTCAATCGCTACATGGAGATGGAGGCGTTCCAGGTTCCCAAGGGACACCCGACGCTGTCATCGGCGGTTATGCAGGCCCTCATTCCGGGGCGTACGCTTGCCGGTGAACTACGGCTCCATTTCGGTGAGCCATTCTACAGCGCGTCGTTTGACGCCGCCGGCGATGCCGTCATGGTAAGCCGGGGTGACACAGCGGCATCCCTCGAGACGGAGGAAGCCGGCACCTACAGTATCGATGAGGACGGCATGCTGTGCCTCGCGGGCGTGCTCCACATCGCCGATGCCTGCTACGCCGTCGTTCCGCGACCCGGCGGCGCCGACATCGTTCGTGACGACCGGCGTGTCGTCGCCACCGTCACGGCGCTCAACTAGGCGCGCCGCCGGGGGGTCCCTCCTGGCCGTCCTGGCAGCCTTGACAGCCCGTTCGGCCGCGCCGTATCACCCTTCGTCGGGAGGGCGCGTAGCTCAGCGGAAGAGCACTGTCTTCACACGGCAGGGGTCGCTGGTTCGAACCCAGCCGCGCCCACCATGTTTCAGGCATGCCCAATGACCGATAAAGATCCATGACGGTCACGGATCTCTACCGCATGTGCGTCTTCCCTCAGGCGCATGTGATGCCCTGGCAGGGCGTCTGGCCAGCCATCGACAACAAGAGCCTTGTACTTCCAGGCGCGGCGATCATCGGCGATGTGGTGATGGAAGCG
>JAJEBJ010000155.1 GCA_022822575.1 Alphaproteobacteria bacterium
GAAGCTCAGACCGAAGAGATTGGCCAGATATCCGGGATACCAGGAGCGCGCCTTGTCGATCAGACCGAGCCACTCCACCAAGCTCGGCAAACCGCTCGATCGGCTCATCACGACCGACAGGGAGTAGGCAACGATGACCTCGGAGAGTGTCAGGACGCACAGCAGGAAGACCAACGCAATGACCTGCGGACGCCTCCGGAACCGGCTTATAAAGTAGGTGAAGGGGACGGCCGCCGCGACCGACAGAATGCTGGCGAGAACGGAGAACTGCACCGAGACAAGAAGGTGCGTGGTGAAGAGAGGCGAGAAGAAGCGGGCATAGTGCGTGAACTCGAAGCCCGGCTCGTAGGTTGATTGCGTCCGTGCAAAGAAGCTCACCACGAGCATGATGATGAAGGGAATGAGGAAGAAGACACCCATCATGAATGTCGGGTAGAGACCGATGGGAAAGCGCTTCAGCGGCAGGAGGAACTGCTCCCGCCAGACCGGTCCGACGGAGTCATCCTGTTGCCGATTCACGGCGGCATCACTCATGCCTTGAGGACCACGCAACTTTCAGCCGGTAGCTCGACCTTGACCTTTTCGCCCTTGTGAACGTCCGGTCTTTCCTTCGGTGTCGCCATGGCGATGATCTGCAGGCCGTCGCATTCGACGAAGGTTTCGACGCTGGCACCCACGTCACGCACGAAGGTGACGACACCGTCGAGCTGATTGGCGCCGTCACGGCTTTCCGGATACACGTGAACGTCTTCCGGACGGATCGAGACAATGACGCTGGCTCCCGCACCAAGCTGGTCCGGGGCCCCGCTGGTCTGGCAAGGGCGCCCGGCGATGACACAGGTCGAACCGCTGTCCAGACGTGCCTTGATGAGATTGCTGGTGCCGATGAACTCGGCAACAAAGGCGGAAGCCGGATTGCGGTAGATTTCCAGCGGCGGTCCCATCTGCTGGATGCGCGCCGTCGACATGACCACCACTTCATCCGACATCGTCATTGCTTCACGCTGGTCATGGGTGACCACGATGGTCGTGATCGCCAGGCGTTCCTGCAGCATGCGCAATTCGACCTGCATGTCCTCTCGCAGCTTGGCATCAAGTGCCGACAGAGGTTCATCCAGCAGGAACAGTTTCGGCTCCAGGTTGAGCGCCCGGGCAATTGCCACGCGCTGCCTTTGACCGCCGGAAAGCTGTGCGATGTTGCGATCGGCAACTCCCGGCAGACGCACCAGTTCGAGGAGTTCCTCGGCACGCCGCTTTCGCGCTGCCTTGTCGATGCCCCTGATCCGCTGCGAGTAGGTGATGTTCTCGCCCACAGAAAGATGGGGGAACAGCGCCAGGGACTGGAACACCATGCCAATGTTTCTGTTGTGGGTCGGCCTGTCGGTCAGATCCTCGTTGTCGAGCATGATGCGTCCCGTCGTCGCCGTTTCGAGACCGGCGATCAGGCGCAGCAGGGTTGTCTTGCCGCATCCGGAGGGACCGAGGAAAGACACGAACCGGCCATCCGGTATCTCGAGGTTGATGTCAGTGACGGCTGTGACGGATCCGAATTTCTTGGAAATGTCGCTGAGTAACAGGCCACTCATCAGGATCAATCCCCGGCTGGCGTTTCCTGGTAAAGCCTTACCGGATTCGCCGGATTTGTAAACGCCCGTCGCCTGTGACCACTGCTAGAGGGTGGCGAGGGCTGCGTCGGCAGCATCGAGAGTCTGGTCGATGTCGTCATCGCTCAACACGGCCGGGACGAACCAGGTTCCGCGAAGCGTCACGCGCACTCCTCGGTCCTGCAGCCCCTGGATGAAGGCCTCGCGCATGGGCGTATCGGTCGCCTTGTAGTCGCGATAGTCAACGAGAGGTGGGGTGTCGGTAAAGACCGTCGAGAAGATAGCGCCAACTCCTTGAACGTGCAGCGGAACACCTCGTCTTTGGCCGCATTCAGCAAGCCCGGCCATAAGCCGCTGGCCGTCCCGCTCCACCTTGTCGTAGATCGCGGCTCCATCGGCGGCAAGCATGTCAAGGGTGGCAATGCCCGCGGCGATGCTTGACGTGATGCCATTGTATGTGCCGCCGTGAACCGCGCCCTGGGTGACCCCTTCCATGATGGCGCTGCTTCCGGCGACTGCGGCAAGGGGGAAGCCGCTGGCCATGGCCTTGGCAAAGACGGCCACATCAGGGGTGACGCCGTACCGCTGCTGGGCACCTCCCAGGGCCACCCGGAAACCAGTGATGACCTCGTCAAAAATGAGCACGATTCCATGCTGGTCGCACAGGCGCCGCAGTGCCTCGAGATAACCGGGTACGGGTTCGATGACGCCGCAGTTGCAGGCCACCGGCTCCACCACGACGGCGGCAGTTTCGCTGCCGTGGCGTGACAGGGTCTCCTCGAGCACCGCAACATCGTTGAAAGGTTGAACGATGAGGTTGTCGCGGATGTTGTCGGGCTGACCGCTGCTCTGGGCAAGCACTTCCGGGTGGTCGCGAGGCCCGGCGCGGTTGAGTTCGGGAGCCACGCTGGCAAAGATGTTGTCCGCCCATCCGTGATAGTGGCCCTCGAATTTCACCACCCTGGTACGGCCGGTGTGGTGGCGGGCAAGTCGCATGGCGATCTGGTCCACCTGTGTCCCGGACGTATCGAACCGCACAAGTTCCGCACAGGGAACGATCTCCCTGATGCGTTGCGCCAGGGCAATCTCGCCGGCATGAACAGTCGTGAAAGCCTGTCCGGTGTCCAGGGATGTGCGCACCGCGTCAAGCACCGGTCCGGGGCTGTGCCCGAGAAATGCCGGACCGTTGCCGCTGACAAAGTCGATGTAGCGGTTGCCGTCGGCATCCCACAAATGAGGCCCTTCGCCACGCTCGATGGCGAGTGGAACGGGAATGGGGTGATAGCGGAAGTTGCTTGACACACCTCCAGCCAGCACCGTGCACGCCTCCCGGTATCGGGCGATCGAGGTCTCGTATCGGCCCATGTCGGTCTCCTCGCGATGACCCATGCGTTGCAGGCCTTGCAAACGGCGAACAGGAAGCGCAACCCGCCTTTCCCGGCCCTCTCGGGGCAGTGTGTTTGCAGCCCGGGTCATGCGTCAAGCACGGCAATGGCGAAGCGCTTATCGGGCCGGCCGCTCCGTGGATGCCTTCCTTTCTGGCGCGGTCCTGTGCCCGGGCCACGCTTGAGCTGGAACGTCCCAAGCCTGAGGTAGGACGCGAATGCACTCGGAATGTCGAGTAGGATGTGAATTTCGGGCCCGTGCTGCAGACTGTTCGGAGATTCAGGGAGTCGGAGATGCGAACGATGCTGAAAGTCAACGGTCGCGTTGTCGAAGTCGACGTGCCGGACGGCATGCCACTGCTGTGGGTTCTGCGTGACGAACTGAAGCTGACCGGTACCAGGTACGGTTGTGGCGTTGCTTCCTGCGGAGCGTGCACGGTGCACGTAGATGGTGTTCCTGTCCGGTCCTGCGTGACGTTGCCGGAGGATGTCGAAGGCGCCGAGATCACAACCATCGAGGGACTTGCCACGAGGGAAGGACGCGCCGTGCAGCAGGCTTGGGCCGAACTCAATGTTGTGCAATGCGGCTATTGCCAGTCAGGACAGATCATGTCGGCAGCGGGTCTCCTTGCGGAGAACGGCGAGCCGGATACCGACGCGATCGACGACTTCATGGCCGGAAATGTGTGCCGGTGCGCCACCTACCAGAGAGTTCGGGCAGCTGTGACGCGTGCCGCCGAACTACTGGGGGACGACATCTGATGACCGTGTCCCTCTCTCGCCGGAGTTTCCTCCACACGGCCTCTGCCGTGGCACTCGTGGTGGGTTTTTCGCCACGTGGCGCGCTGGCTGTCGCGCCAGCCGATGACGGCTACTTCAACCCCTTCGTGAAGATTGATTCGGACGGCCGTGTGACCGTGATCGTCAAGCACTTTGAGATGGGTCAGGGGACGAGTACCGGGCTTCCCACCCTGATAGCGGAGGAACTCGGTGTCGAACTCGTCGATGTGGCTTTCGAGTTCGCTCCCTCCGATGTCAGGCGCTATGCCAATCTCCTCTTTCGCGCGCAAGGGACAGGTGCATCCACCTCGATGGCCAACTCCTATCTGCAGTACAGGCAGGCAGGTGCTGCTGCGAGGGAGATGCTGCTCGCGGCTGCCGCCGAGGAATGGGATGCCGATCCGTCAACGCTGGTGCTGTCGAAGGGCATGATTGCTGGTGCCGGGCGTAGCGCACCCATTGCCCGGTTCGTTGGCACGGCCGCGACCAGAGAGGTGCCTGATCGGCCGACGCTGAAGGACCCCGCTACGTTCTCGCTGATCGGCAACCCGCGGACATCGCGGCGGGACAACGGACCCAAGATCGACGGGTCGGCCCGGTTTGCCATGGATGTGCAGCTGGAGAACCAGCTTGTCGCCGTCGTCAGGCGCAGTCCGCGTTTCGGGGGAACGGTGGCGTCCATGGATGCTTCGGCGGCCGGTGACGTGCCAGGTTTCGTCAATGCCGCGATACTGCCTTCCCATGCCGGGGTCGTTGTCTACGCCCGCGACACCTGGGCGGCGTTCCAGGCCCGCGAGGCGGTGACCGTCGAGTGGAGTTTCACGAACGCCGAAGGCCGCAGTTCCGCCGAGATCAGGACGACACTTCTCGGTGCGGTCAATGCGCCACCCGAATTTGTTGTCAGGGAAGGTCCGGGGAAGGACGGAGTCTCGGCGCGTCTCGATCGCTCCGCGCAAACCGTCGAGGCCGAGTTCTTTCTTCCATGGCTCTGTCATGCGCCCATGGAGCCTCTGACTTGCACCATCGAGCCGACGTCCGACGGGATCACGCTCCATGACGGATGCCAGTCCCCGTCCGGTGCACACCAGGTGCTTGCGACGGTTCTCGGGCTGCCGATGAAGAGCATCCGGATCAATACACTCTATGCCGGCGGCTCGTTCGGACGCCGCGCCACCATGACGGCGGACTACATCGTCGAGGCCGGGCAGGCCTTTGCCATGACCGACCGAAGCCGGCCGGTCAAGCTCGTCTGGTCACGCGAGGACGACCTTGCCGGCGGCGCCTATCGGCCGGCCGTGGCGCACAGGGTGCGCGTTGGTCTTGATGGCAACGGCGACATCATCGCCTGGGACCATCGCATTGCCGGCAAGTCCATCTTCAAGGGATCATCGTTCGAGCAGTGGATTGTCAGGAACGGTGTCGATCACTCCTCCGTCGAAGGCGTGCCCGACACGCTCTACGGCATACCCGGGATGTTCGTCGGCCTGACCGATCTTGAGTCGCCCATCACCGTGAGCTGGTGGCGTTCGGTCGGTCACAGCCATACCGCATTCGTCATGGAATCGATGATGGACATGGCGGCCAGGGCTGCCGGACGCGACCCCGTGTCCTGGCGGCTTGACCATCTGCGGGAAGGCTCGGCGGACCAGCGGCGCCTTGCCGGTGTCCTGCGGCTTGCCGCAAGGGAGTCGGGCTGGGACCGGCCAACGGAGCCAGGCCGGGCGCGTGGTGTTGCCGTCCACAAGTCCTTCGGCACGTATGTCGCGCAGGTGGTCGAGGTTTCGCGTGACGTCGCGGGAGTGACAGCGATCGAAAGGATCACCTGCGCGGTGGACTGCGGCGTGGCAGTCAATCCCGACATCGTCCGGGCGCAGATGGAAGGCGGTATCGGCTACGGGATCGGCCACGTGATGCGCAACGAGATCACATTTGATAAGGGCGAGGTCGTCGAGTGGAACTTTCCCGACTATGAACCTTTGCGAATGTCCGACATCGGCCGCATCGACGTCCACATCATGCCATCGACCGCGCCACCGACCGGGGTTGGGGAACCCGGTGTACCACCGGCCGGCCCGGCACTCGCCAACGCCATCGCCGTCGACGGCCCGCGGGTGACCACGCTGCCCATGGCGCAGAACGGTGTCCGCTTTGCCTGAACCGTCGGTCCGGTTTCCACAGGGGGCCGGATCCGGGGTGGAGACTCTTCGCCATGTCAATGGCGGAAGTGCCTGATGTCCTGCGCTTTCATGGAAGCAGGCGCTTGATGACGCCGCTTGACGTGAGACAGACCCGGTCGCCGACGACGACCTCGCAGGCCACGAAGCTGAACTGCCGGGTGCGCCGCACCACCCTGGTCCGTGTCTCAAGGAAATCGCCGGTCTTCGCGCCTGCCACGAAGTTGCTGGTGGCGCTCACCGTGATGGCGCCTTCGGCCGGATCGTGCCAGCGCGAGTTCATGCAGAGCGCGGCATCGGCCATGGTCATCATGACACCCCCGTGAATCCATCCGTACTCGTTGGCGTGGCGCTCATCGGCAAGGACGCCGACCTCGATGCGGCCGTCGCCCATGTCGTTGTACCAGCACACCCCGATAACGCCCTCGAAGGGATCATCCGGTTCGACCGCAACAAATCCATCCGGGATTCCAGTCGGTGTGCCCATCGTCCGCTCACGTGCCGCTACGTCCGTTCTTTGCCGGAAACACACAGCCGCGGTCAAGGATTCGCCACGTTCGGGATTGGCGAATGTTTGGTCACGGGAGTAGGGTCGTGGCGCTTCCTACAGGATGTCGACATGGCACTCGACCAGCAGACCCTCGAACAGCTCCTCGATACCCTGTCACGGTTTGTCCACGAACGTCTGATTCCGGCGGAAGCCACTGTGGATACTGAAGACCTTATTCCGGACGACATCGTGACCGGCATGAGAGATCTCGGCCTCTTCGGCCTGACAATCCCCGAACGATACGAAGGGATGGGTCTGACGACTGCGGAAGAGGTCGAGGTGGCGTGGACCATCACCCACGCGGCACCAGCCTTCCGTTCCGTTTTCGGCACCAACGTGACCATCGGATCCCAGGGCCTCGTCATCGGCGGCACCGAACAGCAGAAGATGACCTGGCTGCCGCGCATGGCGCGAGGGGAGGTTGTCGCGTCGTTCGCACTCACCGAACCCGAAGCCGGCTCCGATGCGGCATCACTGACGACCCGGGCCGAGCGACAGGGGAATGGCTACATACTCAATGGCGTCAAGCGGTTCATCACCAACGCGCCGGTGGCCGATGTTTTTACCGTGATGGCCCGCACCGATCCGCAGAAGAAGGGGGCTGACGGTATCTCCGCCTTCATTGTCGATGCCTCCAGCGACGGCATCCGCCTCGGTCTTCCCTACGACAAGATCGGCCAGAAGGGAGCGCGCGTGTGCGACGTCATCTTCGAGGATTGCCACGTTCCCGCCGAGGCGCTGATCGGAGGCGTCGAAGGAAAGGGTTTCCGGATCGCCATGCAGGTTCTCGACCGTGGCCGC
This sequence comes from Alphaproteobacteria bacterium, assembly GCA_022822575.1. Classification (GTDB taxonomy): domain Bacteria; phylum Pseudomonadota; class Alphaproteobacteria; order SP197; family SP197; genus SP197. Next base: position 7,295 of record JAJEBJ010000155.1, read on the forward strand.
CTCCACCTGGCTGCAACATGCTGCGGGCTGGCCGACAGGATCATTGACGAGGCCCTTGATCACGCACTGGACCGCCGTCAGTTCGGCAGGCCCATCGGGGATTTCCAGCTGGTTCAGGCGATGCTGGCAGACAGCCGAACCGAGCACGATTCCGCCTGGGCCTTCGTGCGCGATGTGGCACGCCGGGCAACCGCCGGCGAGCCCATCACCAGGCTCGCCTCCCAGGCGAAATACCTCGCCAGCGAGATGGTGGGACGGGTGGCGGATCGGGCCGTGCAGATTCATGGCGGTGCCGGCTACGTCAACGAGACGGCAGTGGCCCGGCTCTACCGGGATGTGCGTCTCTACAGGCTCTATGAGGGGACATCCGAGATCCAGAAACTCCTGATTGCCCGTCACATGATGCGCGAGAGGCGGGAACTCGGGAGTTCCCCGGGAGCGGGCAGATGACAGCCCCATCCGGTCTCCGGGCCTGTTCGGATCACGGTGGGCAGTGCTTCCGCGCAACTGTTGACCCGGGAGCGTCGAGTCATGCTTGAACCGTGTGCGGATGGCAGGCGTCTTTTCACCTTTGCAGTCGTCGCCGATTCCCATGTCACCGAGGCCGAGGCCGAGGCCATCGGCGGATATGATGTCGACTCGGTCCTGCTCAACGTCGAGCGATGCCGCTACGTAGTCGAGGAGATCAATCGCCGGGCTCCTGACTTCGTGGTCCATCTGGGGGATATCACGCATCCTGGACCCGGCACGCCGGTCTACCAAGAATCGGCCGAGAGATTCCATCGGGTCTTCGAGGGACTCGCGTGTCCGCTGCATCTCGTTCCCGGAAACCATGACATTGGCGAGAAGGCCTTTCCCGGCGATCCCCTGGCAGACCAGGATGCACAACTGACGGTCAACGACGACATGATTGCCGAGTACGAACGGCACTTTCAGTCCCAGTACCATGCCTTCGAACACGAGGACTGCCTTTTCGTGGCGATGAACGGGATGATCGTGAATTCGGGCCTTGCGGCGGAGGACCGGCAGAGGAGGTGGCTCGAATCGCTGCTTGCCGACAACTCTGATCGGCGCATCTTCGTCTTCTCCCACTACCCGCCTTACCTCTCCCATGCCGGCGAGACCGGCCACTATGATGCCACCGATGAGCCGGGACGGTCATGGCTGCTCGGACTGTTCGCGCGTCATGGGGTGGAGGCGCAGTTTGCCGGTCATGTGCACAACTTCTTCTTCAACCGCCATGACGGGACAAGCATGTATGTCCTTCCGTCGACAAGCTTTCTGCGTCACGACTACCACGAGCTCTTTCGCGCGGCGCCCGGTGTCACACAGGGCCGGCATGACACCGCAAAACTTGGCTATGGCGTCGTCGACGTGCACGAAACCGGTCATCTCCTGCATGTCATCCGCACCTTCGGCCGCACGTCGAAAGCGGGCAGGGCGCCTGCAGTGGTTCCTGTCCATGGCCTCGATCCGGGTCAGCGCGGCATCGGCCTCGACCTGCGCCATCCGTGGTGTGAGAGTGCCCACATTCCCACGCCCTGGGGTCTCGACAGCTTCAGG
>JAJEBJ010000323.1 GCA_022822575.1 Alphaproteobacteria bacterium
GCCTCTCGTCCCGGGCTCCGGCCAGAACCTCCATTCCAACGGCGTCGCAGACCGCAATCCTGTCGTCCAGCAGCATCTCGACACGATCACAGATTGGTGAACCGGTGCCGCGGAGAAACTCAATCCATGCGGACGTATCGATCAGAGTTACGTCGTGCGGTCAGTGCGCATCTCTTCGAGACCGCCCTCCCAGCCACATCCGCGCATACCCCGTGCCGCGTCGAGACCAAGAGGCTCAGCCGCAATTGTACGCAACGCGAGGTTAATGGCATCGCGTTTCGTCTTCAGACAGTAGCGGCGCATGACCTCCAAGCAGGCCTCGTCATCAATGTTCACGTTGGTGCGTGACATGTGCCTGATGTACCCATAATTGGGGAAACATGCCACTTCCACTTGTTGATACCGGAACGCAGAAACCGTGCGACGTTGAGGCTGCGATCTGCAGAACCGGATCCGGAATGCGCGTGATCCCTCTTCGACAACGTTTCTCCCGGGAGATTCGCCGCCTGCAGCCATGATGCGGAACCCCCTTCCCGAACGTACATGTCGGGTGTTGGCATTCACCCCGCTGTGGACGCATACTTGATCGGGCAGGCAATGCAGGGGGCAAGAAGGTGCATACGGCCATCATCGACCATCCATCTGCATGGAAGGGGAGCGATTTCGCTGGCCCCGACGATGTCTCCTTCGATCTCGAGGATCGGCACCGGGACGCGCTGTGGTCGGTCGTCCGCCGGGCACGAGAATCCGGGCTCTCCCTTCAGGAACTGACCGAAACGGAAACCGCGATGCCTGAGATCGCGGAGGACCTCCGGGCATTGCGCCATGAGTTGATGGAGGGGCGCGGTCTCCTCCTGGTGCGCGGCTGGCCCGTGGACGAGATGACCCATGACGAACTGGGCATGGCCTACTGGGCCTTCGGCACCGGATTCGGTCGCGGCGTCTCGCAGAGTCCGATGGGCGACCGGCTCGGTTATGTGACCGACGTCTCCAAACCCGGCAAGCGCGAACGCGGATACCGCAGCGCCAAGGAGCTCAACCTCCACACGGATTCGGACGACATCGTGAGCCTCTTGTGCATTCGCGAGGCGATGTCAGGCGGCGAGAGCCGGCTGGTGAGTTCGGTCGCCGTCTACAACGAGATTGCGCGCTCCCGTCCCGATCTCCTGGAACCGCTCTTTGCCGGCTATCACTACCACTGGTTCGGCGAACAGCCTCCCGGCCAGGGACCGGTGACGGATTACCCCGTTCCCGTCTTCGGCTACGAGAAGGGACGGCTCTCGTGTGTCTTCCTGCGCGAGTTCATCCGCATGGCCGCCGAGGAAACCGGCATTCCGCTCGACGCGCGGCAGAACGAGGCCCTCAATGAGTTCACGCAAGTGATCGAACGCGACGCGATGCAGTTCCGCTACTACCTGCGCCCGGGGTGGGCCTCCTTCATCAATAACTACACGGTGCTCCATTCCCGCACCTCCTTCGAGGACTGGCCGCAAGACGACAGGAAACGCCTCCTCCTGCGCCTGTGGCTGAAGGCGGACCCGTCCCGGCCCGTCGTCGCAAACCAGAGGCGCTATTACGGCGACGACGGCATGCATGTCGACGGCCGCACGGAAACCTGGTTTGACCCCGACCGGCAGGTCGCCCGTTGACGTGAAACCCCCTCTTGGCCTCATCGTCCTGTCGGGGGAGTACCTGCGCGTTCACGTTGCGCTGATGACCGCGGCAGCCGCTGCCTCCATCGATCGCAAGGTCATCTTTTTCGTCACCATGGACGCCGTCCCGCTCCTCCTGCGTTCCCAAGGGTGGCGGCAACTCGACGGCGCCTCGCGCGACGACGACATGAAGGCAAGGGGTGTGGCCGATATCGAAACCCTGCTGGAGGCATGCCAGGCACTCGATGTCTCCTTCATCGTGTGTGAGAGTGGCCTGCGCGCAACGGGATGGGATGCCGACGCCCTGCGTGACGACACCGAAATCGAGGTGGCGGGACTCGTGACGCTCATCCATGCCATCGACCACGGCGAGATGGTCAGTTTCTGAAGACGAAAGGGAGGCGCCAATGAACCGCCTGGCCCACGACTTGACCCCCATCATCGATGTCAGCCCGCTCTTCGGCCCGGCACCAGGCACGCACGACGACCGGACGGACCGTGCCGTCGCCCACGCCCTCGAGACTCATGGCAGTTTTGTCGCCAGCGGCGCCTGGCCGGGGATCGACCGTCAGGCCTCCCAAATCTGCGCCTTCTTCCGCATGGCGAACGCTTCGAAGGAGTTGTGCGCCGTCAACCGCTTCCGTCCGGAGAACCGGAACATCTACCGGGGCTACTATCCCATGACGGAAAACGAATCGTGGTCAAGGCGGGAATCCTTCGATGTCGGTCCCGAACCGCCGATGACATCGCCGGACGTGCCAGGCGCCGAGTCCTTCCGCGAACCCAACAACTGGCCAGGGGACGAACCCTGGCCGGGCTGGCGCGAGGCGACTCTCGCCATGCTCAGCGACCTGCGCGACGTCGGTGTGACCCTGCTGGCGGCAGTGTCGCGGGGGCTGGGTCTCGACGAGGATGTCATGGTCTCACCGGCAAGGGGTCGCAATGCAACCCTGCGCCTCCTTCATGGCGACGTCACCGGGACCGGCGAGGGTCCCCATGTCATCACGAACTGCCACGTTGATACCGGAGTTCTCTCCATCATCTGGCAGGACAGTATCGGCGGTCTTCAGATGCAGGGACCGGACGGCAGATGGCGTGATGTGCCGGTCGTCGCCGACGGACTGTCGGTCCATTGCGGAGATCTCATGGAGGTGCCGAGCAACCGCCGCCTCAAGGCCACGCCGCACCAGGTTCTGGGCGGGCAGGATGCCGAACGGTGTTCGATGGGGATCTTCATCGAACCCGACTTTGAAACGGTCGTCGCGCCACCATCAGGCGAGCCGGTGAGCTACGCCCGTCATCTCGTCAACCAGTTTCCCGTCCGTTTCCAGCAACCGGAAACTCAAGACACACCGTAGACTGGCGCTTACAGGAGTGTGTCGATGACGCGATCGGGCGGTTTGTGGCCGTCGGCGAAGGTCTTGATGTTGATCAGGACCTTCTCGCCCATGTCGATCCGGCCTTCGATCGTCGCCGAACCCATGTGGGGCAACAGCACCACATTCTCGAGAGCCACGAGCATCGGACTGACCGCCGGCTCGTGCTCAAAGACATCGAGGCCGGCCCCGGCGATCTGGTTGGCCTTGAGCATGCGGATCATCGCCTGCTCGTCGATGACCTCGCCGCGTGACGTGTTGACGATGACGGATGTGGGCTTGAGCAACTTGAGACGGCGGGCCGACAGGAGATGGAATGTCGCCGGCGTGTGGGGACAGTTGACGGAGACGATATCCATGCGGGCCAGCATCTGGTCGAGACTCTCCCACCAGGTCGCCTCGAGTTCCTGTTCGGCATAGTCCGGCAGCCGCCGCCGGTTGTGGTAGTGGATCGACAGGCCGAACCCCCTGGCGCGCCGCGCCACCGCCGAACCGATGCGTCCCATGCCGACGATGCCGAGACGCTTGCCCCACAGGCGGTGGCCCAGCATGTGGGTGGGACTCCATCCCGACCACATGCCGTTGCGGATCAGCCGTTCTCCCTGGCTCACCCGGCGAATCACATCGAGGATGAGGGCCAGGGTCATGTCGGCCGTGTCCTCGGTGAGGACGCCTGGCGTGTTGGTGACAGTGATGCCCCGTTCTCGGGCTGCGGCAAGGTCGATGTGATCGACACCGGTGCCGAAGTTGGCGATCAGTCTCAGGCTGTCGCCGGCCTGCGCCAGAATTCCCTTGTCGATCCGGTCGGTGAGCGTCGGCACGAGAATGTCGGCCGTTCTGACCGCTTCGACCAGCTCCTCACGGGGCATCGGATGATCATCGTCATTGAGCCTGGTGTCGAACAACTCCATCATGCGCGTCTCGATGACGTCGGGGAGCTTTCTGGTGACAATGACAACGGGTTTTCTGGATCGGGCCATGCGCTTTTTCACTGCCTTCACGACCGGGAACAAGCGGGCTCCCGTGGGCGCGTTCCCTACCAGATACCGGGCCAGCAGGCAACGCGGAGCGTTGTTCCTGCTGCCGTGCCTCGCTCTTTTCGCCGCGTCCTTGCATTCCCTGACGGCCGACGATCCGGCAGCGTTGCCGCGGTTCGTCTCGCTCAAGGCGGACGAGGTCTACATGCGTGTCGGGCCCGGCAAGGACTATCCGGTCAAGTGGGTCTATGTCCGCAAGGACATGCCGATCCAGATCACCGACGAGAAGGACGTCTGGCGCCTTGTCCGCGACATCGACGGAGAGGAGGGCTGGATTCACCGGGTGATGCTGTCGGGCACACGGACCGTGATCGTCGCCGGAGCCACGATGGCCACCGCCCACGACCGCCCCGATGCGGCGAGTGCCCCCGTCTTCCGGGCGGAACCCGGCGTCATCGCCAAGCTCGGACCCTGCGAGGGAGGTTGGTGTCAGGTCACCGTCGCCAGCGCAAGAGGCTGGATGGCGATGGAGACGCTGTGGGGCGTGGATTCCCAGACCGTTCCCGAGTAGCCCCACTTGCTGTCGCAAGGCCGCCCGACGGCGAACCAGCCATCGATGGTGGATGCCGCCTACTCGAACTGGCTTTCCCGCCACCTGATGGCGGCACTCAGCCCCTTTTCCTTCTTCACAGCCTCGAACTGCCTGTACTGCTCCGTCTCGGCCGAATCGAGGATGCCGCCAACCTCGACTCCGTAGGTGATGGCGTTTCTCAGACCGGCGATCTCGGCGCCCTGGTTGATGGAGGCTTTGGTGGTCTGCAGGCCTTCAAGGGAGATGGCCGCCGCACGGCGCGCATAGCGCATGGTCTCCTCCTCGAGGCGGTCCTCGGGAAACACCTTGTTCACCATGCCGAAATCGCGCGCCTCCTCGGCGG
>JAJEBJ010000296.1 GCA_022822575.1 Alphaproteobacteria bacterium
GACGGCTGCCCGCGCTAGACCTCGGGCCAGGGATAGGGGTTGCACGTGACCGCCGCGAGGGTCATGCATGCCGATATGGTAGTAGTCCGTTCCGATGAGTTCCTTCAGGTCGGCGCGTTCCAGACGTTCAACCTTCACACCCTGTTCGCCCCACTCCCGGGACCACGCCTCGAGGAAGGCCTTGCCGTGGTGGCCAAGCCCGGCGCTCACCAGCCCCGGACGCTCGTGATCACAGTCGATGCCATGGCGGCCAATCAGTTCAAACACGAGATCCGCCGCCTGGTCGAGCATGGCAAGCACGGCCGGCGCCCTGTTGGCGCCATACTTTGCTGCAACCTCCGAGGGCAGCATGCGCCAACCCGGGTTGACCTGCCCACCGTTTCGCCCGGAAGCGCCCCAGCCGGGTTCTCCGGCTTCCAGCACGATCACTGTCTTGCCGGCTTCAGCCAGGTGAAGTGCTGCCGACAGTCCGGTAAAGCCGCCGCCGACGATGGCGACATCCGCACCGGTCTCTCCGGCAAGGGGTGGCGTGTCGATGGCGGGCGCGGCACTGTCGGCCCACAGGCTCTCCGGCAACTCCATCACGGATTCCCCCTGACGTAGAGGGCAGTCTAGTCTGTCCGCCGGATTCGAGACCAGACCGAAGAACCTGGAGAAACCATGACCACGCCTCCCAATATCCTCTTTCTCATGATGGATCAGCTCGCCCCCCAGGTGCTTAAGCCCTACGGCGGCACGGTTTGTCGGACGCCCAACCTGGAGCGGCTGGCCGGCGAAGGCGTCGTGTTCGAAAGCGCATACTGCAACTACCCGATCTGCGCGCCAGCTCGCTTCAGTCTCATGTCAGGCCGCATGCCAAGCCGCATCGGAGCGTTTGACAACGCAACCGAATTTCCATCCGAGATCCCGACCTTCGCACACTATCTTCGTTCAATGGGCTATCACACGTGTCTGTCCGGCAAGATGCACTTCATCGGTGCGGATCAACTTCACGGTTTCGAGGACCGGGTAACGACCGACGTCTATCCTGCCGACTTCTCGTGGACCAGCGACTGGTCGCTGGGTCCGACTTTCTGGGAACCGTGGTTCCACTCGATGCGGGCCGTGCTCGATGCGGGACCCGGGCGGCGCAGCGTCAACACGAGCTACGATGAGGAGGCAACCGTTGCGGCCTGCCGCTGGCTGCACGATCACGCCGATGAGGCCGACGGCCGGCCCTTTTTCCTGGCGGCCAGCTTCATCAGCCCCCACGATCCCTACCTGGCGCCGCCGGCTCACTGGGATCTCTACACGGACGACGAAATCGACGACCCCAGGGTCGGCGACATACCTCTCGAGGAGCGAGACCCCCACAGCCACAGACTGTACTACACGACCGGTCGCCACATGGAGACGATCGGTCCTGCGGACGTCCGCCGGGCGCGCCGCGCCTACTATGCGGTGATGAGCTGGGTCGATGATCGCATCGGGCGGATCCTGGAGGCCCTCGAGGCCACCGGCGCACGCGACAACACGATCATTGTCGTAACAGCGGATCACGGAGACATGCTTGGCGAGCGCGGCCTGTGGTTCAAGATGAGTTTTTTCGAGTGGTCGGTGCGCGTACCTCTGATCGTGCATGCGCCGACGCACTATCGTTCGCGCCGGGTCAAGGAGAACGTCTCCCTGCTGGACCTCTTCCCGACCTTCCTGGAATGGGCGGGCGACGGGAAGCAGCCGGATCTCTTCGCGCCGATCGACGGCGCCAGCATCGCCGGACTGACCGCCGGACAAGGTGACGGCTGGCCTGACGTCGTCGGCAGCGAGTACTGCGGTGAGGGCGCCTCCTCACCGTTGCTGATGATTCGCCGCGAACGCTGGAAGTACATTCATTGCGAGGATGATCCGCCCCTGCTCTTCGACCTCGAGGAGGATCCCGACGAACTGGTCAACCTCGCCGGCACACCGAAGGTGAGCGCCATCGAGGCCGATCTTGCCAGCGAGATCTGCCGCTGGTGGGATCCTGCGGCCCTGAAAGATCGCGTGATCGAGAGTCAGCAGCGCAGGAAGTTCCTGAACGCCGCCCTGTCGGTCGGCCGTCGCACACCCTGGGACTGGCAGCCGGTGCGCGATGCCTCGCGTGAGTATCTGCGTGGCGACAGTGATATGCAGGCCATCTACACCAGAACCTGAAACCGCCGGAAGACAAGCGGCAGGGCCGCCAATCTCGGACTCGCTGCGGGCCGTTCCATCAGCATGACTGCACCGCTCAGGTCCTACTCCCTTGTAGATCAGGACTTGCCACCGGCATGCGAGTTCGAGCCGGATGCCGTCTCGCCTGACAACCTGCACATGGAGTAGGCTCAATCGGCGTCTGCGATGAGAAACAGGGGGAAGCCGTGAAGGCAGAGACCGGAACGCACGAATGGCGTCGAAGTCCGCGGCGAGTGCACGTGCACTTCGATGGCATCAGGGTCGCGGACTCCGAGCGCACCATGTTGCTCCGTCAGCACGGCTTTCTGCCGGTCTACTACTTTCCCGAAGACGACGTGCGTACCGACCTCCTGGTGGCCACCGATTACACGACAACATCGCCTTACAAGGGCACGGCGAGTTACTGGCATCTCGACACCCGATCACGTGTCGCGCGTTTTGCCGTTTGGCGCTATCTGCAGCCGAAGGACGGATCGCCCGACACCAGCGGTCACTACGGTTTCGACTGGCACAGCATGGACGCCTGGTGGGAGGAGAACGAACGCATCCACGTGCACGCGCGCGATCCGTTCCTGAGGGTGGACGCCGTGCGCAGCGCGCGATCCGTCAGGGTCGAGATCGGCGGGCGCACCGTTGCTGAGACCGACCGCCCGGTGCTGCTTTTCGAGACCGGACTGGTAACCCGCTACTACATCCGCGAAAAGGACGTGCAACCCGAATTGTTCGAGCCGAGCACTACCTACACGCTCTGTCCCTACAAGGGGCGCGCGCGTTATCGCCATGTCCTGATCGACGGTACGCGCTACAAGGATGCGGCCTGGCAGTATGTCCGCCCCCTGCCCGCGGTGGCGGCGATCGCAGGACACCTTGCATTCTGGAACGAGCGCGCCGACACGACGATCTTCGTCGACGGAGAACCCCTTCCACGACGGGGCGCACGGCCCGCCGGTGACGGCGGCGAGACGCTGCAACCGTGGCGCGAGTTCTGGAATGAACCCCCGCCAGCAGCCATGAAAGGCGCAGGTACCGGCGCGCAGACTAAGGCCGCACGTCCCACTGGCCGGGCCGAGGGCCCTCCCGACGGCGTCATGAATCTCGACATAGAACGCGCCGGAGGGCGCCCGGAGGACTGGCTGGAGCAGGGATAACCGGACACAAGGGCGCCGTGCCTTCGCCCTGACTGGCACGCTTCAAGTGTGTGCTCTACCTTGTCGGTTGAACGACAGCCGGCCAGGGAGCCATGCCATGATCCAGTCACGCCCCGAACTTGTCGGAACCTTCGGCATGGTGACCACCACCCACTGGCAGGCCAGTGCCGCCGGCATGGCGATGCTGGAGCGGGGCGGCAATGCCTTCGATGCGGCGGTGGCGGCCGGTTGTGTCCTGCACGTGGTCGAACCTGACCAAAATGGTCCAGGCGGCGATGTCCCCCTCATCCTGTGGAGCGAGAAGAGGGGCAGGGTCGATGTGATCTGTGGCCAGGGGGTCGCACCATCGACGATCTCCGGTGAAGCCCTGCGGAATATGGGACTCGACATCATGCCGGGGACCGGACATCTGCCCGTCGTCGTACCAGGCAGTTTCGGAGCCTGGATGCTGCTGCTGCGCGACTACGGGTGCCTCACGGTCCGCGAGGTTCTAGAGCCGGCCATTGGCATCGCCCGTGACGGTTTCCTGCTCACGCCAACGGTCGCTTCTGTTCTCCAGGAGGCGCGCGCCTTCATGGAGGAATTCTGGCCGACATCGGCTGAGGCCTACTGTGACGGCACCCTCGAGGCCGGTGATATGCACCGTCTGCCCATGCAGGCCAGGACCTGGGAGAGGATCATCGAGGAGGCGGAAGCCGCAGGTGGTGACCGCGAGGCCCAGGTCGAGGCAGCCCGCAAGTCGTGGTACGAAGGGTTTGTCGCCGAGGCGATCGACCGCTTCATGCGTGAACCGGTCATGGATTCCAGCGGCGAGGCCCATGCAGGATTTCTCACCGGCGATGACCTGGCGCGCTGGCGCGCCACCGTCGAGGATCCGGTAACGCTGGATTACGGCGACTACACGGTCTGCAAGGCCGGACCCTGGTCCCAGGCGCCCGTCCTGCTCCAGCAGCTTGCTCTCCTCAAGGGCTTCGACGTGGCGGCCATGGATGCTTCAGGACCTGAATTCGTCCACGTGATCCAGGAATGCGCCAAGCTTGCCCTCGCGGATCGCGAGGCCTTCTACGGTGATCCCCGCTTTGTCGACGTGCCGCTTGAACGGCTGCTGTCGGAAGACTACTGCGCGGAGCGGCGCCAACTCGTAGAGGAAGGCGCCAGCATGGAAATGCGACCTGGAACCATCGACGGGTACGGTGGCGCCATCACGCTGAGAGCGCTGGGCTCAACCAACATCGCCCATTCGGCGACCTCCCTGGAGAGCAGCGCCGGATCGAAACCGTGGCGGACCTGGGGCGAATTTGGGGCCCGGCGCCACGGCGACACCTGCCACTTCGACATCATCGACCGCCACGGCAACATGATTTCGGGCACTCCTTCTGGAGGCTGGCTCACGGGATCGCCTGCCGTGCCAGGACTGGGCTTTCCGGTCTCGGTCAGGGGGCAGATGTTCTGGCTCGACGACGACCATCCCAACGGACTTCAGCCGGGCAAGCGGCCGCGCACCACACTGACCCCCACCCTGGCGCTTCAACACGGCGAACCGCGTCTCGTCTTCGGCACACCCGGAGGCGATCACCAGGACCAGTGGTCGCTCCATGCGTTCCTGCGCCACGTGGATCACGGCATGACTCTCCAGGAGTCCCTTGATGCGCCATCCTTCTACACCGATCACATGCCGAGTTCGTTCTACCCGCGCGAGTGGATGCCGGGCCACCTGGCCGTCGAGGACCATTTCCCCGGATCTACCCTCGAGGACCTCGACCGCAGGGGTCACGACCTCAGGATCTATCCGCGCTGGAGCCACTACAACTCGATGACGATGGCATCGAAAATGGGCCGCGTCCTGCGCGCCGCCGCCAGTCCGCGCCGACAGTGCTACGCCGTGGGCCGCTGACCCACGTCAGCAGGGATTGAGCGGCGGCTCACCGTCGATGTAGCGCCGCACTTCCTCCGCTAGCCTCGTTGCGGCGTCACGCACGGTCTTGATGGAGGCTCCCGCGATATGCGGAGTCAGAACCACATCGGGGTGGGAGAGCAGCGGCCAGTCCGCCGGCACGGGCTCGACGGCGAAGGTCTCCAGCATCGCCCCCCTGAGGTGCCCGCTGTCGAGGGCACGTGCGAGAGCATCGTAGTCCACCAGCGGTCCGCGGGCCGTGTTGACGAACCAGGCCCCCGGCATCATTCGGGCGAAGGCGCCCGCGTTCATGAATCCTTCGGTCTGGGCAGTGACGCGAGCGTGCAGTGTCACGAGATCCGACTGTTCGAGGAGCGCATCGATGTCCACCTGGCGCACCTGGTCATCCAAGTCTCCGGGAGGCGCGGCAATCAGGGGATCGGCAACAAGAATGCGGCAATCGAAGACGCGCAACAGGCGGACGACGAGGGAGCCGATGCTCCCGTAGCCGATGACGCCCACTGTCATGTCACAGAGTTCCATGCCTGCCACGTCAGCGCGGTAAAGGTCGCCCCTCCACACGCCCTGGCGCAATGCGT
>JAJEBJ010000371.1 GCA_022822575.1 Alphaproteobacteria bacterium
CAAGCAGGTCATGTGTTCGATGTAGAGACCGGTACATCGGCCGGCGCTGCTCGCGGCAGCGCCGGCCGGGTCCGCTTCAAGGAGGATTGGACCTGACTCTATGGACGTGCGCATTCGCCTTCTGTGGTTCCCGCAGGCTCAGTTCGCCGGCTATCTCCTTGCAGAACAGGAAACCCGCCTCGAGGAGAACGGTCCACGCATCATCTGCCAGGGTGCCGACCTGTCGACCGGGCCGACTACGGCGTTGCTGCAGGGAGAATGCGAGTTTGCCGTCGCAAGCCCGGCGCACATTCTGGAGTCCGGGGCGTCGGCGGATCTTGTCTGGCTGCTCACCATCCAGCAGGAAAGCCCCCTTGTGTATCCGGTTTCCCGGACCAGCGGCATAGAGAATCCGGGCGACCTTTCCGGGTGCCGTGTCGCGGTCTGGCCCGGTAACGAGGATCTGGAACTGCAATGGATGATCGCGAGAGCAGGCCTTGATGCGAATCGGGTAAGGCTGCTTCCGGTTGCGGATACCGTTGCCGCCTATCTCGGGGGCGAAGCCGACTGTGCCCAGATGACCACCTATCATGAACTGCACCAGCTTGAGGCGGCATTGCCGGGCAGGGAGGAGTTCCGTCTTCTGAGGGCGGCGGACCAGGGAATCGGCCTTCTCAAGGACGGCTTGATTGCGCGACGAGACTATGTCGAGAAGAACGAGACTCTGGTCCAGGACGTTGTCTGCGCGGTCCTTGCCGGGTGGACTTTGGCCTTCACTGACACCGAGGCGGCGATTGAAGCCTGTCTGGCGGCAAGGCCGGAGCTCGATCGCGAAGATCAGGCGCGACAGCTGGAGGATATCCGGGTGCTGAGCCGGAATGGAGCGACACGAAGCCATGGCCTCGGATATCCCGATCCGGCGCATGCGGAAAGCGCGCTTGCCGCAGCGAGGGAGACCGGACTGCTGGGGGCGTTCGTGACGGCATCCGAGATGACGGTCCAACGATTCTGGCATTCGGTGCCCCCCGCCTTCCGACGGCAAGCCATTTGAGCAGGACGGCCGAAGTCATTGTCGTGGGCGCAGGTGTTGTCGGTTCCGCGATCGGTGCGGAACTGGCCATGCTCGGTCACGACGTGATGATCGTGGAACAGGGTGTGCCGGGCGCCGCCGTATCCGGTGCAAGTCTGGCCTGCATCGGCTCTCACATGGTCGACATGGAGGAACTGCCGTTGCTGGCCTGGGCCTGCGACGCGTGGCGGACACTGGACGAGGAGATCGGGGGCTTCGAGTACCATCCATGCGGCCAGCTCCGTTTCGTCCTGAGTGAGCAGGAACTTGCGGCGGCGCGGGCCTGGATCGAAGTCGAGCGGAATGCCGGACTGGATGTGAAACTCCTGGAGCCCATCGAGGTGCAGGAGGTGGAACCGTCGCTGACCGGTCCAATCGTGGCGGCCTCGTGGTCGAAAGACGATGCAGTGGTCAATCCGTTTCTTGCGGTTCGCGCCCTTCTCAACAGGGCCCGTGATTGTGGCGCTCGCCTCGAGACGCACTGCCGTGTGGATTCGCTCATTGAGCGCGATGGCAAGATTGCAGGTGTGCGTTGTGCGACGACCGACATGTCGGCGGAGCACGTCGTGCTGGCATCGGGCCCCTGGACGACGCGCCTCGCCGCCAGTCTTGGCATGAACCTGCCGATTCGGCCTCACAGGGCACAGTGCCTTGCGACGGTGCGCATTCCTCCCTCGATCCTTCGCGTCGTCGGCGCCTGTGAAAGCGGGGGCGGTGTCGAGGCTGGCTACACGCAAATCCAGCAATCCAGGGACGGACAGGTGCTGTTCAACACGGTACTCGAAGACGGACTTGTCGACGACGGCGCGCAAGACCGCGTTCCTGAAGTTGATGCAGCCTTTGTGCGGAATTCTGTCGAGATGTTGCTGTTTCTCTTTCCCGATCTGTGGCGTGTCCATCTCCTGCGCTCCTGGGTCCGCTTCGAGGCGGTGACGCCCGACAACCGTTTCCTCATAGGCCCCCTTGGACCCGAGGGTCTCTGGGTCGCCGCAGGAGACTGTGGCACCGGTTTCACACGGGCGCCGGCAATCGCACGATTGATCGGTCAAATGCTTGGTGGCGAACATCCTGCCTTTGACACGACACTCTATGCGCCTGAACGTTTCTCCTGCGAGCACCCGGCTTCGGCATGAAGCGCCTGCGAATCTCGATCGACGGTGTGCCGCTTGACGTCCCCTCGGGAACAACCGTCGCGGCAGCAATGGTCGAAGCCGGCCGGATTGTCTTCCACCGCAGCACCCGACTGGGACACCCGCGCGGTATGTTCTGCGGGATGGGGGTCTGCTTTGCATGTCTGCTCTCGGTCGACGGACGTCCCAACGTGCGGGCATGCCTGACTGAGGTGAGGGAAGGCATGGTGGTTGAGACAGATCGGTCATGAGGCGGCGGTACACATGTGACATCGTGGTTGTGGGAGCAGGGCCCGCGGGCCTGTCGGCGGCGCAGGCGGCGGCGGAGAAAGACCTTGATGTCGTGGTGGTGGACGCCAACAGCCATCCCGGCGGTCAGTACTACATGCAACCACTCTCAGCGGGATCCGCCTTCTCCAGATCGGCACAGGTCAGGCGGGGCAAGATCCAGGCCCGAAGCGCAAGGGCTGCCGGTGTGACGATGCTGCTCGCGACTGAAGTGTGGGGGGCGTTCCCGGGCTTCGTGCTTCATGCCCAGGATCCCGACGGTGCCGTCTGCATCGAGTCGAAAGCCGTCATCGTCGCGACGGGAGCACACGATCGGGTTCAGGCCTTTCCGGGCTGGACTCTTCCCGGTGTCATGACACCAGGCGCCGCCCAGCGCCTGGCCAAGACCTCAGGCGTGCTGCCCGGCCGGCGGACAGTGCTGGCGGGCAGTGGACCATTTCTCCTTCCGGTTGCAGGGGCCATCCTCAAGGCTGGCGGCAGGCTCGTGGAAGTGGTCGAGGCACAATCCTCTTTCCTGCCGACGCTGCCCCTCCTCGCGATTCATCCGGACAAGTGGCCGGAGACGCTGCGCCTGCTGTTTCCGATACTTGCGGCCCGCATCAGGTTCCGATTCGGCGAAGTCGTGGTGGCCGCGTCAGGAGAGGAAAGGGTGAGAGAGGTTGAGCTGGCACCGCTCGATGCTGACGGTCAGCCCGACCTCGCAGGAAGACGCATTGTTTCGGATATCGATTCGCTGCTCGTCGGTTTCGGTTTTCAGCCGCAGACGGAACTCACCGCAGTGCTGGGTTGCCGGCATCATTTCGATGAAGAGGCTGGCGGTTGGTGCTGCACGGTGGAAAGCGACTGTGGTGCCACGGACACGTCCGGGGTGTTTGCGGCCGGTGAGGTATGCGGCGTGAGCGGTGCCGTTCCTGCAGTGCTTTCGGGGCGCATAGCCGGCCTTGCAGCTGCCGGCCAGATTCTTGAGGAGGAAACCGTATTCGAACGGCGCACTTTGTCGAGGCGCCTGCAGCGTGCCCGCAGATTCGCCAGAGGACTCAATCACCGGTTCACGCCCCCTCCCGGGTTGGCCGGACTTCTCCCCGACGAGACGGTTGTTTGCCGATGCGAAGACGTAACGGCCGGTGAGATCAGGAAGGAGATCACGGGAGGAATGGACACCGTCCATGGCGTCAAGCTCTGGACTCGGGCCGGAATGGGCCCGTGCCAGGCTCGTATCTGCGGCTGGTCGCTGGCCCGGTTGATTGCTGAAGAGACCGGAAACAGCATGAAGGAAACTGGGTTCAGCCGTCCCCGCATGCCACTGAGACCGGTGCCATTGAACATCGTTCGCGATTCAAGTCTGTAGGTGAATGACGATTCCCGGTTTCGTCACCGGTGCCCTGCCGCGGTCCTGTTCAGCCGTCCACCGTTGTCGTTCATGACAGCGGGAATACAGACCGGCCGGTGCTGCTCCGCCCGGCCGGAGACATGTTCACCTGGAGCGATTGTCGGCCCAT
Organism: Alphaproteobacteria bacterium; assembly: GCA_022822575.1. Taxonomy (GTDB): domain Bacteria; phylum Pseudomonadota; class Alphaproteobacteria; order SP197; family SP197; genus SP197. The sequence continues at coordinate 3,966 of JAJEBJ010000371.1, forward strand.
GGCAAAGCGGCCGGAGACATGTCACAGGGTCACGTCGTTGCGGCAGTTGATGACGAGCTCGGCGATGGAGGCGGTGTTGGAGAGGGCGATCAGAGTGGCTGCGAGTTCGGCGATGTCGCCTGGCTCCATCATCTGTTCGTGGGGGAAGGTGGTGACATCAGCCGTCATGTCGGTGGCAACGAAGCCGGGACACAGTGCCGTGCAGCGCACCCCGTCGTCCCAGCCGCAATGGCGGGTCGCATGGGACAGGGCGACGGCGGCAAACTTGGTCATCGCATAGCCGACATTGTTGTTGTAGACAGCCTTTCCGGCGATCGAGGCGACGTTGATGATGCGTCCCGCACCGCTCCTCCTGAGATGCGGCAGGGCGAGTCGGATCATCGACAGCGGCGCCTTCACGTTGACGGCCCACATGCGGTCGAGATCCTCGTCCCTTTCGATCTCGACCGTGACCCGCACGACCATGCCCGCGTTGTTGA
>JAJEBJ010000017.1 GCA_022822575.1 Alphaproteobacteria bacterium
CCCTCGTTCCCGTTCAAGCTGCGTGAGCAGCGACGACCACTCCATGCCCGAGCGTGCATGGCCCGAGTTGGAGAGTATGCGGCGACCCTGCTCGATGGTCTTCTCCCGGACGTTCTCATCCGGATAGCGAAGCGGCGCGCCACCCGCCATGCCGTCCACCTGGTACCTGCAGGCGGCTTCCATGCGGTGCATCCACACGAACGCCGCTGCGACACTTTCACCGCAGGTGAGCAACCCGTGGTTGCGCAGGACGAGAATCATGTTGTCGCCGAGGTCACGGACAAGGCGTTCCTGTTCGTCGGCGTCGAGAACGACGCCTTCGAAGTCGTGGTAACCGATCCAGCCCATCAGGATGAGGGCCTTCTGGCTGAGCGGCAGCAGCCCGGCCTCCTGCATGGCCACGGCATTGCCGGCGCGTGTGTGGGTGTGGAGAACGCAGTGAACATCGGGTCTGGCATCGTGGATGGCACGGTGAATGAGAAAACCGGCGGGATTGATGTTGCCTTCGCCACCGCTGTCGACCCTCACCAGCGAACTTGCCGTGATCTGGTCGAAGAGCACTCCATAGGGATTGAAGAGCACGTCATCGGTTCCCGGAATGCGCGCCGAGATATGGGTGCTCGACAGATCCGACCAGCCGTAGAGATCGACCAGCTGATAGCATGCCGCCAGATCGCAGCGAACCTGCCACTCCTCCTCGGACATGGGACCGGGAACCTCTCGTGGTTGTGCCATGGCATCTCAATCCGATCAGACGAAGCGTTGAGTCTACCAGCGGTCCGGCATGTTTGTCAGGAGAGTCGTGGACGGTGGCCATGTGACAGTCGGAGCAGTTTCCGCTTGCCGCAGAATAGCGGCTGTGACACTTTCCGTGGTGTCGATTCGCCAGGGGGTACCACCATGAGTGGGGTTTCCTCGACACCGCGTTACCGCATCGCCCATATCGACAACGCCGGGGACCATCTGGTCATCGACTGGCAGGACAGGCACCGAAGCAGATTTGATGCACTCTGGCTGAGATACGCCTGCGAGTGCGCCTCGTGCGGCACCTATCACAGCGCCATACGCTCGTTGCGGCTCGTCGACATTCCCGAGGATATCCGCATCGCCAGCATCCGGGCGAGTGAGCACGGAACCCTGGATGTCGTCTGGTCAGGCGATGGTCATGCCAGCAGCTATGCCGGTGAATGGCTGCGCAACCGATGCAACAGTGCCGCCGAACGGGACCGCCGGCGATTCCGGCCGGTGTTGTGGGACAACGGCCTCGAGGGCCACGCGCCCGAGGCGGACTATGCGGCATGCATGGAGGACGGCACTGCGCATCTGGCGATGCTGGAGGCGCTCAGGGACTACGGCTTCGTCCTGGTGCGGGGTGTGCCGCGCGACCCGGACCACACCGAAGCCATCGCCTCTCTGGCAGGCCCCTTGCGGACCACGAACTATGGCAGGATCTACGAGTTCACCTACAAGCGGGACGCTCTCGTTCTCGGTGACCTCAATGTCAGGCTCGATCCTCACACGGATGAACCCTACCGCCAGAATCCACCATCCGTGACCTGCTTTCACTTTGTCCAGGCATCGGCGCATGGCGGAGCATCGACCCTGACCGACGGCTTCAACGTCGGCATGCGTCTCCGGGAGAGAGACGAAGAAGCCTTCCACCTGCTGTCGACCCGTCCCATTACTTTCTATCGGCGCCTCGTCAACCCGGACCGCGACTTTCGCATGCGGGCGCCAGCCTTCAGTCTCGACGAGGATGGAGAGATTGCCGGCATTCGCCTCCTCGATCGGGCCATCGGTCCAGGCGACCTCCCCGATGGAGAGATCCGCTCCTTCTACCGTGCCATGCGCCTCCTCCAGGAGATGCTCTTCGATCCGGCATACCGGATCACTCTCCCCTGTGCCTCCGGCGAAGCGTTGTTCTTCAACAATCAGCGGGTGCTCCACGGCAGGACGGAGTTCGCCGCCGACAGCGATCGATACATGAGGTCATGCAACATCGAGACGGATGAATTCAATTCGACCATGCGCCTTCTCGCCAGTTCCCTTGGAAGCGATGCGGCCAACATGAACCTCCCCCACGGCGCCCTTTCCTGACCACCCGGGAGGGAGGCACCTTCCACCGTCAGGGTGGCCCCATCGGACCGGGGTTCGATCACGCAGCGCCACGGCACACGCTCGGGAACCCGCGAAGCGGATGCGAACCTCGTGGACGGACGAGTGTCATGACGGCAATGGATGGCAGAAGCCCGGCCGTGCTATGCAGGCCGGGGACCGAGGACGAATCACAGGCAGGTTCGGGATGAAGTACGGTCCGGACACCCTGCGCGGCGACATCTTCGGTGGTGTGACCTCAATGGTGGTGGCGCTACCGGTCTCCCTCGGGTTCGGTATCGCCTCGGGGATGGGCGCGGCAGCCGGACTCTACGGAGCGATCGCGGTCGGTTTCTTCGCGTCGGTGTTCGGCGGTACGCGCTCGCAGATCTCCGGTCCCACCGCACCGATGACTGTCGCCATGGCGGTGGTCCTGACCAGCTACGCCGACAGCCTGGGCGAAGCCCTGACGGTTGTCGTCATGGCGGGCCTCCTGCAGGTGCTGCTCGGCGTCTCCAGGATAGGCCGCTTCGTGGCCTACACTCCGCATGTCGTCGTCTCCGGGTTCATGTCCGGCATCGGCTTCATCATCATGCTGATGCAGTCGCTGCCGCTTCTCGGCGCTTCCGGCGTGACGAGCGGCCCGATGAGCGCCGCGCGAGCGCTTCCGGCAGCGGCAGGCGACGTCCACGTCAGCGCCTTCGCTGTCGGCGCGGTCACGCTGGCCGTGGGCTTTCTCTGGCCCCGGCGGTTCTCCCGTTTCGCGCCGGGTCC
>JAJEBJ010000224.1 GCA_022822575.1 Alphaproteobacteria bacterium
GTCCGCTTGACCGCATCGGCGAGTAGCATGCGACCGAGTCCGCGCCGGCGCGCCGAGCGGTCTACTGCCAGCCGACCGATCAGGGCGCAGGGTACCGGATGGCGTGGTCGTTTGCGGGATAGTTGATCGGGCAGTGAGGCAAGGTCGATCGCGAGGGCGCTCAGCGTGCAACAGCCCAGAACGGCATCGGTTTCGCCGGCAGTGCAGACGAATACCCGGGCGATCCGGCGCCGGACATCCAGACCGGCCTGGCGTGCCAGATAGCGGTCCAATTCCGGGAGGCCGCAAGAGAACACCGTCCGGTCGTGCCGCTTGTCAAGTGGCTCGATAACGAGCGCATGAGACTCCCTCAACGTGAGTCAACGCGCCGCGTGTGCTCTTCCAGGGCCGCGCGCAGGCGGTCGTTCTGCAGCGGCGAGTCGGAGAGCGCCTCGAAGAACCGCATTGCATCCTCGCGGGCAAGCGCGATGGTCTCGTGCCGGCGAACGGTCTTTTCCGCGCTTTCCAGCGCGCTGGATACGATGAATGCACTGACGGTCGTGCCTTCAACGGACGCCGCCTGCTCGATGCGCCGCTTCGCTGTGCGGCTGAGCCGCAGATTGATGCACTCGCTTGGGCACGCGGATCGTGAGCAGGCCGTCCTGGTGGTCGGCCTCGACGCGTTCGCCGTCGGCGTCGCCGGGCAGGCGGAAGCTGCGCATGAAGGTGCCCGAGATCCGCTCGGTGAAGAAGTAGGAGCGGCCCTCCTCCTCGCGCGTCGATTCCTTGTGGCCCTTGACCACCAGCGTGCCCTCGTGGACCGAAAGATCGATGTCCTCGGCGGCCACGCCGGGCAGCTCGATGGCGATCTCGTAGGCGTCCTGGGTCGCCGAGGCATCGGTCGAGGGCGAGAAGACATCGGCGATCTTCTGCCCGACGGTGCGGAACGGAGCGCAAATCTGGGGCCAGAAGCCGCCGTGCTGTGACGATTCGACCATGACTGTCCTCCGCTGGTTGAATGATAGAGTGAGGATTCGCCGCCGCCGGGGCAGCGGCATTGACGGAGGTCAAGCCGGCCGTTCGGCGAAGGGAGTGAGCATGGATTTCACGGGCAAGCGCATCCTCGTCACCGGCTCGTCACGCGGCATCGGACGGGCCGTCGCCGACGAGTTCCTGTCCTCGGGAGGTCGCGTCGCGATCAACGGCCGGACGCCGGAGTCGACCCACGAGGGCGTCCGCGCGCTGGGCGGCGACGCCGCGCTCTGCACCGCGCCCGGCGACGTCGGCACCCTGGCGGGCTGCCGCGCCGTCGTCGAGGCGGCGGTCGAGGGCCTGGGCGGGCTCGACATCCTGATCAACTCCGCCGGCGTCGGCGACTACGCACCCTTCGCCGAGACAACCGAGGCGATGTGGGATGCGGCGATCGACGTCAATCTCAAGGGCACCTTCTTCTGCAGCCAGCTCGCCCTGGACGACCTGCGCGCGGCCAGGGGCAACATCGTCAACATCGCCTCGGACGCCGGCCTGATCGGCGAGGCCGGGCTTTCGGCCTACTGCGCATCGAAGGGCGGCGTCGTGAACCTGACCCGCGCGCTGGCGATCGAGCTGGCGCCCGACGTCAGGGTTAACTGCGTCTGCCCGGGCTATGTCGACACCGACATGGTCCGCCGCGACGGCATCGAACAGGCCGACGATCCGGTCGCCCACGAGCAGGCGCTGATCGACTACGCGCCGCTCAAGCGCATCGCGCACCCGGCCGAGATCGCCAAGGCGATCGCCTACCTGGCGAGCGACGACGCCATCTTTGTCACCGGGGCGGCGCTGCCGATCGACGGCGGCACCACGGCGGGACGGGGTTAGACATCATGGATCGACCTGCCCTCCTCGATGTGGCTCTGCACTCATGGGTTCCTGACCTCGAGTGTAACCCACGCACCTCGAGGCCAGGGCAGGTCGATCCATGATGCCTAGCCAATTGTGCAGGTACCGTCGACGATCTCGTCATCGCGCCACTCACAGATCTTGGCGCTGCCGTCAGGATAGGTATAGGTCCCGTGACCGTGCATGCCGCCGTCACGGAATTCGCCCTCGTAGTGTCCGCCGTCGGGCCAGCCATAGGTCCCGTGGACGTGCTTGTTTCCGTCACGGTATTCGCCCTCGTAGCGAGCCCCGTCGGCCCAGGTAGCCGTCCCGTGGCCGTGCTGCCATCCGTCACGGAATTCGCCCTCGTAGCGGAAGCCGTAGCCGTTCGCCCAGGTATAGGTCCCATGACCGTGCGAATTGCCGTCACGCATGCTGCCCTCGTACTTGGCCACGCCTTCGCTGGTGCGCCAGACATACCGCCCTTCACCCGAAGCCTTGCCATCCACGCAAGGTCCCGTCCATGTCACGATCTCGCCTGGCTCGGGGTAGAGGTTACGGAGTTGGCAGGGCTGGTTCTCCGCGACAATCCAGTTCGGCCCGAAGGGCTCGATCGGTGCGTCCGTCGCCTCCGTGGCCATGGCGCCTGCAAGTGTCGCGACGGTCAGCGCCCCGACGATCAACACCACCCGCATTCTCATGATTCCTCGTCCCGCGTCCGGTGACGTCCGGTGCCCATGTCCGAACGCAGAGCATACCCACCATCGGGAAAATCGCTACACTGGCTGTCTCCCGCCGATCACCCGAGGACATCTGGACGCGCATGCCGCCGAAACCCCGCCACGTCCCGGTCAGCACGCTCGCGCGGCCGATTGAGGGCATAAGCCACGTGGTGAGCGCCGCCGGCAGCAATCTTCCGTCAGTCGACCTTACTTTCCGGCATGCGCAGCCGCTTGCCCTCATCCTCGGCAACGATCGGGTCCAGGAAGGCGTTGCAGTCGTCGAGTTCGCGTGCGGTCTCGTCGAGAGAGCGCCAGTCGACGGCTGCTGTCCATCTTTGTGCATAGTCGAGCATGCGAATCAGGGGCTCGGGCCGACCGGATTGCGAAAGCGCCTTCAGCGCTGAGAGATAGTTGGCACGGTACACGGTCGGCACGATGATGCGCTCTTCACCCGCCGCTGCCAGTTCGACGTTCATCATGATCCGTGCCGTCCTGCCGTTTCCGTCGGAGAATGGATGGACCTCGGAGACGAGGAACTTCATAAACACCGCACGCTGAAACGGGCTTTCCAGGCTCCGGCAAAGGTCGAAACCTTGCACCAGAGTGCCGGCGACGAGATCCGGCGCGACGAACACGGTGGAACCGGCGCGGTTCTCTTCCTGCTTGAAGGTACCAGGCCGCCTGTCGGGCCGGCCTCCCATGATCGATGCGTGCCGGGCCTTGAGAAGCGCTTCCAGGGCCGAGGCATCGGCAGGGGTGCGCGACATCTCCCTATGGTCGGAGACGATGCGCCAGGTTCCCAGTATGTCGTGTGCATCCGCAGGCCGCTCGTTGGGGATGACGCCGCGAAACACGATATCGGCGGCCTCGTCGACGGCAAACTCGGTGCCTTCGATGAAGTTCGAGAAGTAGGCTTCGAAGAAGGCGAGCGTCGCATGGCTCCGGGGCCCGCGAATGGGCGCCATGCGGGAGAGTGGGGGATGGTCGCGCAGTGCCGCGTGAAGGGCCTGGAACAACACCATGCGGTCCGGATCGTAAGGCCGGCCCAGGCGACGGGCGACTGCAGCCGGTGCGGTCAGTTCCCCCTCGCGGGTGCCAAGCAAGGCGCCGATCATCGTATCGAGGGCTGATGCTTCCTCCCCGAGGCCGAGGGGAGAGGCCAGTGAACGAATCTCGTCACGCAACCGGTTCGCCGCGTCTTCACCCGAGCGGCGGATGAGACTATCGAGCCGTTCCTCGATCTCGGCCCGGCCGAGGGTGCGGGCCAGGCGCCCGCGACGCGCCCGCGATGGGCGCATGTTTTCGAGATAGGCGCGAGCAGTGGAACTCAGGAACAGTTCTCCGAGAAACGGTCGGTCAGTCGCGAGCGGTCCCTGGCCGCGCCGGGGCCGCAGTGTGAGACCCGGCAAAGCGATGTCCTGGCCGCGCGCGGTAATCAGACAGATCGAGCCATCGCTCGCCGGTGCGTTCTCCAGTGCGGTGCGGTCGGCAACGAGCGCTCCCGGAAAATACGCGGCGACGATGCTCCACACATTGCGCATGACGATCGTTTCGGGAGGATCGGTCATGTTGCGGGTGTAGAGTCGCGAGGCCAGCTTGCGCAGCCTTCCGGCCTTGACCTCGCGCGACACGGCCCGCGCGATGTGCCTGTCGGACACGAACGCTTCCGGCATGAGGCTCAGCGATCTGGCGACGGATATTCTCGGCATTAGCAGTCCTTCCAACGCCAGAATACGGATATTTGGAGAAATAAGAAAGGAAAAACGAGACTTTTGTCTGTTTAACGAGGACCATTCATTGCGAGAGGCACTCGAGGCGGTTACTCGGCATCAGGACGCAGCCGGGTCGCGCCCCCCGGACGTGGTGCAGGTGTTCTGCGTCCGTAGGCAGCTGTGGGCAAGTCGACCGCCGCAGGGACCGCCAAGAGTCCGGCTGATGCTGTCAAGCCGGCGCTGTCTCGCGCGCCAGATGCCGGTTCAGTGCTGCGATGTGCGACACCGTAAGCCCGCAGCAGCCGCCCAGGACCTGCACGCCATCGTCCAGCCACGTCAGACAGTGTGCGACGAATGGCTCATCCGCGATGACCTTCTCCAAGGTCAGCGTCTCTTCGCCGGCTTCTTCGTGGTCGAGGGAGTCGGGATAGGCCATGAGCGGCCCGGACCAGTGCCGCTTCAGCATCGCCAGGGCTTCCGGGATCACATCCGGCAGGCTGTGCATGATGCCCATGATGTCCGCGCCGCCTTCCGCCACGATCGGCTCCAGGACATCGGCCAGCGGGAACCCGGTGTAGGTGCGCAACCCGCCGTCATCCGCCCTGATGGTCGAAATGCCGACCCAGAAGGGAAGATCGTTGGCCTTGGCGGCGCGCATCACCGCCGGTGTGTACGCGGCGTCGCCCATCATCTCTGCCAAGATGAGGTCGCATCCCGCGGCCTTGTGGATCGCCGCCATGTCCGCGCAGTCGGCCTCGAACTTTTCCACGTCGGAGAGTTCCGGCCACCCGGAATCGGACGGGGGCCTCGTATGGGATATCGAGCCCGCCACGAGGACAGGACCGTCGGGATGCGGCGTGGCATCGCGCGCCTCGACAGCCAGTTCGACCGCGAGGCGGTTGAGAGGTTCGAACCTGTCGCCGAACCCAATGGGTTCCAGAACCTCGCGAGTGGTCGCGAAGGTGTTGGCAGTGATCACGCGCGAGCCTGCTCGAATGTAGTCGGCGTGGATCTGGCGAAGCACGTCGGGATGCGACTCGGTGGCGGGCGCGCACCACGCCCCGCCCGCGTGCATCGGCGCGCCCCGGCGTTCCAGTTCGGTGCCGGTGGCACCGTCGATCACGATCACCGCGCCGTCGCGGATTTCCTGGATCACGGCATCGTATGTCATGCGTCGGTCTCCCTTCACACCACGAGTATGGCAGCCGTCAGGTCTCCGCCGCAAACCGGCTTACCTGCCGGTGGGAATGTCGGATCAGGCGCCACGTCGGGCCCGACTCGCGGTCCGCCAGGACCCGGAACCAGGTCAGAACAGATTCTCCGTCGCCCCTACAGCGTGCGGAAACATCTTGAGAAAAGGTGAATGCTCCTGAACGGGTAATGGCACGGGATGACCGCAATGCCTGTCCGGCGCCGGCGCTGCGTACGCATGAGGCCGCTTGCGAGTTTGCACATGTTATCGATTGTCTGCTGGGTGCACCCCTAGGAATTATCGGTTACGATGACGGCCTCGAGGGATTGCCGAAGTCGACGGCTTGAAGCGGGGGCAGGGCGGTTGACTGGAGCCAGGTGGAGAAGCACTACAGGACGTTTCGCCAAGCTTGTCGCCCTCGCATCACTCGCGAGTCTCTCGGCGGGTGCGAACGCCGATGAGTTCAGCTACAGCTACCTGGAAGTTTCGGCGGACCTGTCGAGAACCAGGAACATGGCCGAGGCCCCGTTGGAGGACGATGCGAAAGGGCGTTTGTTCGCAATTGCGGGCTCCGTCGAAGTGCTCGATGCTTTCTACGTCAAGGGTGCCTGGTCGCGGGAGACCAAGACGTTCGGCAACGATGTGGCGGGCACCCCGGTGGACCTCGAGAGTCGGCAGACCCTCGCGATACTGGGTGCGGGATATCACACCGAGACCGGCGAACGGACCAGCTTCTACGCTGAAGCTCTGATGATTGTGGATTTCAGGGTCGAACACTCGGTTCCGCTGGTCACGCCATCGGTATCCGGGACGCCGACCGTGACGACGGTGCAGTCGGGCATTGAAGGCAATGGCCTTGGCGGTGCCCTCGGCGTACGCCACTGGATCTCGGAAAACGTGGAACTCGAGGGCCAGCTGTCGCGCCTCCATACCTCCGCAGACGTGCCGCGTACTGGCCGGGAGATTTCCGACTCGGAAACGATGCTCCGGCTCGCGGCGCATGTGCACGCGGGCGGCGGGCTCTCCGTCGGCGGGTATCTCTCCTACAGCAAGCACACCGACCCCAACTTCGACGACATCCGGAAACTCGGCATCTCGCTGCGCTACCACTTCTGAATCTCACCCTGGCGCTGAGTCCGCGGAGATGTCAGCGGGAACCTTCACCGAGTGGCCCATGCGCAGCCGGGGAATGACCTGAACGCGCATCGTCGTGTGCATGGGCTTGCCAATCTGGCGCCCCACGGAGCCGCCAACCCTCCGGCGTCTGAGAAAATCTTCAATCGATGTGATGAAAAGCGCCCAGCATTCCCAGTAAGTCCATGAGGCGGACAGTGTTTTCTGCGATTTCACAGGCTCTTGCAGCATATTGGCGCAAGATTCTCCGGCTTTGGGGCCAGGACACAAGGTGGCAGCCGTCCTCCGGGTTGCAGCGGAGCCTGATTCCCAGCCGCCATTCCTGTTGCAGGCACCCCTGATCGGGCCGGCGATGAACGTGGACATATCCTTGGCTTCATATTCCGGCGCCCCGGTCCTGCCGCCATGACATGGCGAATTGCGGGGAATTCCACCGCTCAAAGGGGTTGCCCGATACCACGGGCCCAGGCGTGGTGGAAGGTCCTCCTCCCTCCGCGCCTTCCAGATCGCGATCCTTGGGTTTCCAATTGGCGATCTTTTGACTGCCAATCAGCCGACGTAGACGGTTCCAGTTGTCTGTACTTGGAGATGGGATGTTCAGGCGGTTTGTAGAGCGCCGGGCCAACGAGGCTCTTTCGGATACGTCCGTGGTTCTCATTGTGGGGCCGCACCGGGCGGGCAAGACGACGCTCGTCAAGAGCATGGGGGAAGCCGACCGCACCTATATCACGATCGACGATCAG
>JAJEBJ010000179.1 GCA_022822575.1 Alphaproteobacteria bacterium
CGCATCGCCGACGCAGTGTTCCGAGCCCTGGAAGCGACCGGGCCGGAGCAACTTTCAGCTGGCGGGCCGACAACGGCGGGGCTTCTTCTGTTCGGCGGACGACGCGCCGACGGCACCTGGACCACTCTTTACGAGGTCCACGGCGGTGGAGAGGGTGCGCGGCACGACCGCGATGGGGCACCGGTGGTCCGGGTCCACATGTCGAACGTGATGAACACGCCGGCCGAAGTGGTGGAGGCCGAATTCCCCATTCGCATCGAATGCCAGCGACTGCGCCGGAATTCCGGTGGCGCGGGCCGGCGGCGGGGCGGCGATGGGTTGCACCGGGAGTACCGGGTGCTGGCCGATGACATGTCGGTCACGTCGATGTTTGAGCGCCGCGTCGTGCCGCCCTACGGCTTGCAGGGGGGCGATTCCGGCGCGCCCTTCCGCGTCACCATCGCACGTGCGGACGGCAGTCGGTCGGATATGCCTGGCAAGGCGAACCTGCGCCTCGGCAGGGACGACGTGGTGATCGTCGAGAGCTGCGGCGGAGGCGGTTACGGGAGGCCCGAGACGACAGGACCAGGTAAACTCCTGAACAATCAAGACAAGGGAAAGACGCAGTGAAACTTGACGGCAAAAAGGCGATTGTCACCGGTGCGGCGAAGGGCATGGGTGCTGCCATCACAACCACGCTCGCGCGCGAGGGTGCCGACGTCGTTCTCACGTCACGTGAATCGGACGCACTCGATCTGGTCGCCGAGGAGGTCCGGGCGATGGGACGTGCAGCCCACGTCGTCGCCTGCGACGTTACCGATGAATCACAGGTGAAGGCGATGGTGAACCACGCCTTGGATGCCTTCGGCGGACGCATTGACATACTGGTCAATGTCGCGGGCGTCACCGGTCCAATCGAGACGCCGGTGCAGGATATCGATCTTGCCGACTTCGATCACGTCGTCACGGCGAACGAGCGTGGCACCTTTCTTCCCATCAAGTATGTGGTGCCGACCATGATCGCCCAACGGAGCGGCAAGATCGTGAACATCGGCGGCACGTCCGGTCTGCGCGGCTACGCCATGCGCACGGCTTACAGCGCTTCGAAGTGGGCGGTGCGAGGGATCACACGGACGGTCGCACTGGAAGTCGGCAAGTACAACGTCAACGTCAACGCCGTCTGCCCGGGCATCGTCGAGACGCCACGCATGCAGAAGCTGTGCGAGGAAAAGGCGCGAGTGCGCGGCTGGACAGTCGAAGAGGTCTACGACGAATACGTTCAGGAGATGGCCCTGAAGCGCGTAACCACGCCGGAAGATGTGGCCAACGCGGTCCTGTTCATGTCAAGCGACGACAGCCGTCAGATCACCGGACAGGCGATTACGGTCGACGGTGGCTGGGACGTGTGACCGGGGGTCCAACAGAAACATTCGCTCCAAGGGGGTGGTTTCCATCGGAGACACGGCAATCAACAACGATCCTGCCGCACGACCGGAAAGCTGGGTTATCTTTGCACCGTCGTGGCAGCAAGGGAGGACACCATGCCCAGGGCCATGATCACCAGCCTTCAGCCCGATGCCGTCGAAGCCGGCGCACGGGTTCTGCGGCAGGGTGGAAACGCGGTCGATGCCGCGCTCGCCTGCGCCTTCGTACAGACCGTCGTCGACCCGATGATGTGTGGCATCGCCGGCTTCGGGGCAATGCAAGTCTACATGCCCGGACGCGGCATCCATGAGATCATTGACTTTCACGGCCGCGTCCCGGCCGCCGCGACCCCGGACATGTGGCAGGACCGCATTCTGGGCGAGACCGAAGACGGCTTCGGATTCGTCCTCAAGGACGCCGTCAACGATCTAGGCTACCAGGCGATCACGACTCCCGGCACGTGCCGGGCCTTTGCCGAGGCGAGCCACCGCTACGGCACCCTGGCGTGGGACGAACTGATCGAGCCCGCCATCGCCTTCGCCCGGAACGGTTTCGTCGTGCGACCGGGCGTCCACGGCTACTGGGCCGCTCCGGGCCAGCCCGGGCGCAAGAGCGTGCGGGAGCGCCTCGCGTTTTCGCCCGAGGGCCGAGCCATCTACTTCCAGGCCGACGGTGAACTCCACGGCATCGGCAGGATGGTCCGCAATCTCGGAATGGCCTATGCCCTGGAGCAGATTGCGCGACACGGCCCGGAGGTGTTCTACGAGGGCGAGATCGCGGCCCGAATCGATGCAGACATGAAAGCCAACGACGGCCTTCTCTCGGCCCATGATTTGCGCGCCTACGCCACCGACACCAACGACCCGCTTTGGGGCAGCTACCGCGAACATCATCTGGCAACGAACCGCCCACCGGGCGGAGGCGTCATGCTCGTCGAGATGCTCAATATTCTCGAGAACTTCGACCTCGCTGCCATGGGCCACAACTCGCCCACCTACATCCGCACCGTCGCCGAAGCGATGAAAATCGCGACCGCGGACAAGGACGACCACGTCGGGGATCCGCGTTTCACGGACGTTCCTCTCGAGCGATTGACCGACAAGGCGTACGCCAGGGATCGCTCCCGGGCCATTGAGGCCGGCGAGAAGGCGCACGTTGAGCGGATGCCTCTCGCCGAGGCCCACGGTACGACCCACCTTGTGACGGTCGACCGCGAGGGCAACATCGTCACCATGACGCACACGCTGGGAATGATGTCAGGTGTCATCACCGAGGGACTGGGCTTCATGTACAACGGCGCGATGGCGGTATTCGATCCGCGCCCGGGCCGCACGGGCTCGATCGCGCCGGGCAAGGCCCGCTTCTCCTCGCTGTGCCCCACCATCGTGTTCGAGGGTGACCGCCCCGTCCTGGCGCTGGGTGCCCCGGGAGGCACCCAGATCGCCATGGGCGTGCTGCAGGTCATTCTCAACGTGATCGAGTTCGGCATGAGCCCGCAGGAGGCCATCCTGGCGCCTCGCTTCTCGGCGACCAGCGACACCATCACCGTGACAGCGCGCATTCCACGCTACCTTTGCGCTGAACTCGAGGACGAGGGTTATCGCGTCGAGCGCAGCCCGTTCAGCTACGACATTGCATCAGTCCATGCGATCGGGTTCGACTCCGAGGGGTATCCCTCGGGAGGTGCCGACATCCCCTACGGCGACGGCATGGCCCTCGCGGTCTGAGCAATCCGGCGCCTCTCAACGTCTTGTGCTGTCCGGTGTTCGATCGCACACATTGGAAAGCGAAGTAACTGGCCAACGCTCACCGTCGTCCCAACCTGCCGGCATCACAGCCCGAAACGGCGACGGAGAGCGACTCCGAGACGGATGGCATCTTCCCTGATTTGTCACATTCCTGAGAATGACATAACATGTACATAGTATCGAATTGAAATTGCACCAAAACTCAATGCGTGCTCAGGAGGGCCAATCACCATGAACAAGATTCAATGGCCGTTTCCGAACGGCACTTCCTTGTCATCTGTCGCGCCCGGTGCCAGCCGTCGTCAGGTGCTCGGCACACTGGCGTCAGCCGGCATTCTCGTGACGTCCGTACCGTTTGTGGGACGCGCTCAGGCATCCGATCATCATCCGCTTGTTTTCACGTGGGACGGGTACAACGTGCCCGAGCTCAACAAGCCCTATAGCGACAAGTATGGCCGATCACCGGAGTTCTCGTTGTTCGGCGGCCTCGACGAGGCGTTCGCCAAGCATCTTTCGGGCTTCGTTCCCGATATCACCACGCCTGGTGCCGAGACGATTGAACGGTGGAGGGACGGCGGCATCATCGTGCCCACCGACACCTCGAGGCTCAACAACTGGCCCGATCTGTTCGACGGCCTCAAGACACAAGCTCCCGCTTTCGAGGATGGACAACAGTGGGCGGTTCCCTTTGCGTGGGGTGGATCGGCCATCGTCTATCGCCCGGATCTGGCACCCGAGTACGCTGACAACCCGACATGGGACATCCTTTGGGATCCCAAGTACGAGGGCCGCCTTTCGATGCGTGACGATTCGACGGACAGCGTCGTCACGGCTGCCATCGTTGCCGGCGTCACCGATCCGTTCAACATGACCGACGACGACATAGCCAGGGTCAGGGCACTCCTGACCGAGCAAAGACCGCTGCTGCGCTACTACTGGAGCGATGCCACGTCGATGGAGCAGTCCATGGCGACAGGAGAGATCGTCGCGTCGTACGGCTGGACGAGCTCTGTCTCGATCCTCAAATCGCAGGGTATTCCGGTCGAATTCATGGTTCCAAAGGAGGGCATGATCGTCTGGATCGACTTCCTTTCGATCTGCAACGGCGCCACGGCCTCGGAAGAGAAAGTGTACGACTTCATCGATTCCATGATCTCGCCCGAGAGCGGTGCATTTCTTCTTGGCGAATGGGCAGTAGCATCACCCAATCGGAAGGCCTACGACCTCGTCGACCTGGAGATGGTCAAGGAACTCGGCCTCGACAATGCCGATGCTGTCACGGAAGCCGGTGTCCTTCTGATTCCGTTCTCCGTCGAGAGTCAGCCCAAGGTCGTCGGCATGTTCGACGAGGTAAAGTCCGGCTTCTAGACATCAAGAGACCTCTGCGCTGCAATTGACTCGTCTGGGGAGCGCAGAGGTCTCATTCGTAGTCCGGTCCATGAAGCAGCGCATGTGGATGTCTGTGAAGACCGGCACCAGGCACCGCCTGTCATCAGCGCCCGGATATGCTGCAGCGGCAAACGAGCACGGCTTTCGCCGGACAGCTCACCACAATTGCAGAGCAGTGCTTCCGGGATGTCGGGCATCTGCCAGAGCCGGAGCTTGAAGAGTGAAGGGACACGAGGCGAGCATGATCGCGCCGTGTCTCGACCTCGCTCTCGCCGATGTGACGATCGAGTCGTCCTGCTATTGCCGCATGTACACGCAGGCCCGATGAGCGCGGCCCGAACAGGCGAACCTGCCTGACGTCGCGATGGCGAGCTGGCCGCCCCCGGACGCGCTGAATGGTCCGTCCCTGCCGGCGCTGGAACACGATGGCGCTCGGCGCCTATGCTGGTTGCGAATGACGAGGGAAGAGGGCCATGGTCTTGCCACGTGTGTCGGGCTCGTTCGATCGGGCAACGGCCGAACCCAGCGAACTCGCCTTTCCACGCAGCGAATACGAAGCGCGCTGGGTCAAGGCCAAGACCCTCATGGTGGAGGCCGGTATAGACCTCCTGTACGCCACTTCGCCGGCCCACATGTGCTGGCTGCACGGCTACGCGGCGGCCTGGTATCGCACCCACGCGCCGTCGAACTGGGGGGCATGCCAGGGCACGGCCCTGGCGCTGGAGTGGGACGAACCGATCCACTTCGACGCGCTTGGCGAGGACGCGCTTCTCTTCAAGACATCCGTCGCCGACGACATGCGCTTCTTCGACGATCGCTCGCCTGAAGGTCAGCCGCTCTTCATTGTCAACGAGCTCCGTGCGTCCGGATTGCTGAAGCCGGGAATGGTCGTGGGATTGGAGCATCGCAGCTTCCAGCCCTGCCGCTGGGTACAGGAAACGATTGAATCGGCCTTCCGCGACGCCGGCTGCGAGGTCGTCGACGCCAGCATGATCCTGCGACGGGCGCGCCGCCTGAAATCGCCGGCCGAACTGGCCCACATCACGAGGGCCATGGAGATCTGCGCGCTGGGCCATGAGGCGGCTTGGCGCACCATCCGGCCCGGCGTGACCGAGCTCGACATACAGGCCGAGATGGCCCACGCAATGTACGCGGCCGGCGGGGAGGTCTCAGCCATTCCGCTCATGATCCAGTCGGGCGACACCATCGGCGGGCACCAGCTGCCGCGACGGCGGGTCGTGAAGGCCGGCGAGCACCTGAAGATCGACTGTTCGGGAGTCTGGTTCCGCTACCACGGCAACATGCTGAGAGGGTTCTGGACGGGCGAACCACCGCAAGCGGTGCGCGACCGCTACCGCCGCTCGGCGGGGTCATGGGACGTCTTCGCCCACGAGGCGCGTGCGGGCCGCCCGGTGCGGGAGGTCAACGCCGAACTGCGGCGCTACTACGCCGAGTGCGGCCTGGAAGGCAGCCCGGGCTGGTGCATCGGCTACGAGCTGGGGATCGCATTCGCTCCCGACTGGGTCGACGAGTTCAACTTCTCCCACGACGAGGACCCACCTGACGATGTGGTCTGGGAAGAAGGATTCGTCGGCAACTTCGAGACTCTCTGGGACACCGGCCTGATCGACACTTACGTCATCGAAGCTGACGGCGCACGCAACATTGGCGGACGCGTTCCCTTCGACATCCTCATCTGCGAGGGATGACCGGCAGCGCCGGCGAGGTTGGAGTGCCGACGCGTCGGGTCGAGACCAACCCGGCACCGCGGCTGGCGGCGTCCGGCGAACGCTGCCGGGAGACCTTCGATCAGCCGTTGACTTGTGCGGCACAAGTCAAGTGCTCAAGTCGAATCAGGGTGCCCGTACACCGATCAACCGCCATTGCAGCGGCGTGGAACGGTCAGCGATTGCTTGCCGAAAGGACAGGTCGCCACCGGTGCATCGTGCATGTGGGTCATGTCCATTGAGGTGGTGCATCAGATCCACATCGTCGCAGTCGCCGTGCTTGAGGGAGCTGCAGATTCGTTTATCCGGAACATCCCGGTATCGTTGCAAACGTTCACCGGCATGATCGCAGTTGAGTGCCATGGCCTTCTGAAGGGAAGGGGTCATGGTGGAGATTGATCGGTTGTGCGGTTCCTGCACGTCGACGTCAACAGAATTGCAATACCCAGTTCGGGTACGATGATACTCACTATGGGTACATTCACTTCAACACCCCTCTCGTTCACGCCTGTCCAAAGCGGCGGATCAGCGCTCGCCGATGCGCTGTTTACCTCATCGCAACAATAGGTGTTCGCTCTGCTGTTCGGACAACCAGACCGCGAATTCTATGTGACCGAGATCATCGCGCTTGCTGGCTGCGGACGGGGCGCGGTGCAGCGCGAACTCACAAAGCTTGCCCAATGTGGTCTCGCCATCACGTCGCAGATCGGCAACCGCAAGTACTATCAGGCAAACCGTGATGCTCCGCTCTTCGAGGAGATGTTCGGCATCGTGCGAAAGACGGTGGGCGTGGAAGAGTCCATTCGCGACGCGCTCTCGTCGCTGGCGGACAGGCTGACGCTGACCGTGCTCTTCGGATCGGTCGCTCGACGAGTCGATCCGCGGCGAGCGATATCGACTTGCTGATGGTTTCCGACGAGTTGGAGACCGTCTACAGCACCCTGGAACCGGTCGAAAAGCTGCTCGGTCGGCGGATAAACCCGGTGCTCTACACATCGGAAGAGTTCCGGCGCCGCTACGAAGACAAGGCCGGATTTGTGATGCGGGTGCTCGACGCGCCGCATGTCGTATCGATGGGCGTCTCGATGGCGCACGAATACCTGCACAGTAGAGATTGACTCACTGTAGCCAATTGGCTACACTCGGCGCATGTTCGAGGTCCGCAAGACGGATGTGTACGCCAAATGGCTTAACGGTCTGAGGGACACGCGGGCCCGAGCCCGTGTCCTTGTCCGGGTCGAGCGTCTCGCCGCCGGAAACCCGGGAGATGTAAGGCCAGTGGCCGAAGGCGTCTCGGAATTGCGGATCGACTACGGACCCGGCTACCGGGTGTACTTCAAGAAGCAAGGGCTCACGGTCGTCATTCTGCTGGCCGGCGGGGACAAACGGACCCAAGACCGGGACATCGAGAAGGCCCTGCGCCTCGCACGAAACCTGTAAGGTGGACACCATGACTAAAACTGTCACTTCGCCCTACGATGTCGCCGAACATCTGCGCACACCGGAGGATATGGCCGCATATCTGGATGCTTCCATCGAGGAAGCCGAAGGCGACGCCGCATTCATCGCCAAAGCGCTTGGCGACATCGCCCGTGCGAAGGGCATGTCGCAGGTCGCATGCGATGCCGGTCTGTCCCGAGAAAGCCTCTACAAAGCACTTTCGGGAGACCGCAACCCCAGTCTGGACACGGTTCTCAAGGTTGTCGGCGCCCTGAGCCTAAAGTTGCGCGCCGAAGCGGTGCCCGATCCAGAGGTTGCTGGACAGGACGCGGCCAAGCAGCATGCCCCACCAACAGCGGATAGTCCGGCTTCCGCCGGGGCTAACACCATCGTTGACAACCGGAACCGCCGAGTAGGGGATTTTCTGCACGACAACATCCGTGCTGGTTCTGACCTGTCGATCGTCTCCGCGTACTTCACGATCTATGCCTACGAAGCCTTGCGTGATGTTCTCGAGAAGGCGGGGCGGATGCGCTTTCTCTATGGAGAGCCGACAGCGACTGGCACTCCGGATCCCAGAGGTGATGGTAACAAGTTTTTTCGTCTCAACGAAGATGGCGCTATGGAGCTGCAACAGGCCCTAGTGCAGAAGCCACTTGCCCGCTCCTGCGCCGCATGGATCCGCCAACAAGTCGATATCCGAACGATCAGCCGTACCAACTTCTTGCACGGCAAGCTTTATCACATTGCGCACGATACCAAGTCCGCAGCTCTCGCAGGTAGTTCAAACTTTACGCTCCGCGGGCTCGGCTTTGGCGCCACGCCCAATGTTGAACTTAATCTGGAGCTTCGCAACGACGAAGATCGAACGGCGTTGCTCGGCTGGTTTGACAAGTTATGGAACGACGAGAGTCTGACCCGAGACGCCAAGTCGGAGGTTTTAGCGGCGCTGCGCCGTCTCGGCCAGCCCTACTCGCCGGAGTTCGTCTATTACAAGACGTTGTTCCACGTATTCGAGAGCTGGCTGGCACGGCATGGGGAACGGGAGGGTCTGCTCCACGATGTCCACCTCTATGACACGGAGATATGGAAGGCACTCTACGAGTTCCAGAAGGATGGTGCGACCAGCGCGATCAATCGGTTAATGCGGTACAACGGCTGCATTGTCGCGGACAGTGTCGGGCTAGGAAAGACTTGGACAGCGCTCGCCGTTATCAAGTTCTTCGAACTGCAAAACGAACGGGTCCTGGTTCTCTGCCCGAAAAGGCTCGAGGACAACTGGACCCGCTATACCTCGTGGGCGGCGTCGCGCAATAACCCTTTCGAGAAGGACCGCCTGAGTTATGCTGTCCGCGCCCACACGGACTTGAGCCGTTACGAGGGCCGGGCCGGTTCGGTCGATCTCAAGGACTTTAAGTGGGGGGCGTTCTCCCTAATCGTCATCGACGAATCCCACAATTTCCGCAACGAGGGGCGAGACCGAAGGGACGAGCAGGGAGAAGTCGTCAGGCGCAGCCGATACAACCGGCTGCTGGAGGAGGCCCTGAAAGGAGGCGTACGTACCAAGGTTCTGATGCTCTCGGCAACCCCAGTCAATACAAGCTTACGCGACCTGCGGAACCAGATCTACCTGATGACGGAGAAGCGCGAGGCTGACTTCCGCGAGACGCTGGGCATCGGCGATATCCGGTCTATGTTCGGCGTCGCCCAGCGGGAGTTTCAGCAATGGGAAATCGCGCGCCGGACCGGAAGCGGGGCAGACAAGGCCGCCTTACTGGAGCGGCTGGGCGCTGATTTCCTGACGCTGCTGGACGCGGTGACAATCGCTCGTTCACGCGATCACATCCGACGCTTCTACCCAGGGGTTACGGTGGAGATAGGTGGATTCCCGGATCGGACGAAGCCGAAAAATCTTCATCCCCCTACCGACAGCAAGGGCGAGCTCTCATACGACGAACTTCACCAGCGCATCGGCAACTTCCGCCTCGCCGTTTACATGCCCTCACAATACCTGAAGGACACCTCCAGCCTAGAGGAGGAGAAGGCCAAGCTACGTTTCGATCAACGTGATCGAGAGCGCTGGTTGATCGGCATGATGCGTGTCAACCTTTTGAAACGCCTAGAGAGCGCTGTCCATTCCTTCTCCCTCACCATGGGACGGATTATTGAAAAGATGGAGGACCTCGACCGCCGGATCGAGGCGTGGCGCAAGGTCGGCGGGGTAGATGGCATCGATAGCCGTCCGGACGAGGA